>JAYUVL010000449.1:0-2145 GCA_043754075.1 Cytophagales bacterium
GGCAGGTATTATTTCTCCAAAAAAGCCGCGATCAACCTCGAGCTGGGTGGGGGCAATGCCTTTGCCGGGGGCAAACTGGGACTCACCATTAAACTTTAGGAGCCTTCAATTGAAGAGCCCTTTGCACGGCCCCCATTTCCAGTTTTTGGCCCTAGACTGGCCCCACCCGAACCTCCCACCCCTGTGATGGGGCGGCCTCCATGGCCACCGAGGGCAGCCCGCTGGGGCTAGCAAAAGCCAAACATTTGGCCGGTTAAAGTATAAAGCCAGAAGACCGAAACAAGGTCTTCTGGCTTTATACTGGGCTGGTGGCCAAGGTGATTACTTTCGCTTGATGTTCAATTTGGCTTTCAACGCTTCCACCAAGCCCTTGTAGGCAGGGTCGGCTTGCATTTTTTTCTCCACAGCTTTGGAAGCATGAGACACCGCACTGTGATCCTTGCCCCCGAAATGAGCTCCCACCATTTTGAGCGAGTGACTCGTGTAACGGTGGCAGAGGTACATGGCGATTTGCCGCGCCGAAGCGATTTCCTGCTTACGGGTCTGTTCGTTGAGTGATTCGGGCTTGAGGTTGAGGTGATCGGCCACCGCCTTGGCCACCGCCGCAATGCTGAGGTTAACCTCTCCTTCTTCAGCGTGCTTCACGATGTGGGCCAGGCACTCCTTGGCCAGAGCCAAGTTTAGTTCGCAATGGGTGAGCGAGGCCCGAGCGGTGAGGGTAATCAAGATTCCCTGCAAATCGCGGATACTGGTGGTGATGTTTTGGGCCAAGTAATCAATGATGTTTTCGGGAATGGACAAGCCTTGCGACTCCATTTTGTAACGGATGATCTCCATCCGGGTCAGATAATCGGGCATTTGCACATCGGCAGTGAGGCCCCACTTGAAGCGCGAGAGCAAACGCTCCTGCATACCCTTGAGATCGCGGGGCGGGCAGTCGCTCGTCATGATGATTTGCTTACCAGATTGGTGCAAATAATTGAAAATATGGAAAAAATTTTCCTGAGTCTTTTCTTTTCCCGCCAAAAACTGGACATCATCGATGATTAAGGTATCTACTTGCAGGTAATAGTTGGTAAATTCTTGGACTTGATTACTGCGGAGTGCATCCACAAACTGGGTGATGAACAAATCGCACGGCACATACAGCACAAATTTGCGGGGGTGCTGCTTTAAGATTTCATTGCCAATGGCCTGGATCAAGTGCGTTTTGCCCAACCCAACTCCACCATAGACTACTAGCGGGTTGAAGGAGGTAGTGCCGGGGTTCTTGGCTACGGACAAGCCCGCGGTGTAGGCCAAGCGGTTACAGTCCCCTAGTATCAGGTTGCTGAAAGTATATTGGGGATTGAGGTTGGCTTTAAACAGGTGGGCAGCGGCGGCAGGTTTGAGCTCAAATGGGTTGAGTGGTTCCTTGGCCGGTTGGGCCATTGGTTTGCCATTGGGATAACTCACTGGCTTTTGTTGGGGTATATTGATCGTAACTGGCTGATTTTGTTCGTTCCCTCTATCAATCACAATGGAATATTCCAATTGGGAGGCACTGCCCAGTTCGGCTGTGATCGCCCGCTTGAGGATGCCAACGTAGTGTTCCTCCAACCATTCGTAGAAGAACTGACTGGGGACTTGGATCGTCAAAGTGTTGTGGGCCAGTTTGATGGGCCGAATGGGACCAAACCAAGTCTTAAAGCTCTGTTCACCTACGGCTGGTCGGATAGTTCGGAGGCATTTCTCCCAAACTTCAACACAGTCAGGTGTGGTCACCGGTGTGGTCGTGGTCAACATATTCATAAGCCTTGTTCCGAAAATAAGCTGTACTAGTTTACAAGCATTTTTTTTTGTGCCTTGCGGTCAATTGATTTTTTGAGCTGCAAAAGACAACGCCAAGTGCTTTAAGAAACACTTAGTTTATTGATTTTCAACTGTTTACTATTTGGATTGTTCCAATTAGTTTTGGAACAGGTACCAGCGATTGGGCGTAGAAATATGCCTTGTACCACTGGTCATCTTCACTCAGATGGGACAACAAAAGAAGACAAAAAAAAACGTAAAAAAAAATGCCCCAAACACTTGACTCGTTCAGGGGCACTTCTGATAGAGATTTCCAAAAAAAATAAATTTATTTTTTTTGGAAATCTCTATCAG
>JAYUVL010000450.1:0-8090 GCA_043754075.1 Cytophagales bacterium
TGTTCCCATTTGGCTTGAGCATATTTACCATTTTTATTACATTCAAACAACTTAGGTACGAATATCGCGTTATAAACCATTAAAAACTTACAGAATGACAAACTTCCCCTATTGGTATGAAAAAAAACCTACTGTTCCTAATTCTGCTTACCTCTTTAGCCCCAGCGCTTTGGGCTGTACCCTTTCACCCGCCAGTTGAGGGGTTAAAGGTATTTTTTTTGGCTCGCAACACCAAGCACCCAGCACAACTCGGCTATACAATTGATGACAAACTGTTTGTGAGTGACCAGCTCCAAGTCTCTAACGTTTATCCAAACCCGGCTACTGACCAAGTTGCTTTTGATTATGTGCTGCTAGATCCCAATCTCAGCGCCAAAATAACCATCCGAAATGTATTGGGCAGTGTCATGGGCGAATATATACTCGACCGCAATGAACAGAACTTGAGCATTTCTGTTTCCCATTACGTGGCGGGAATCTATTTTTATACCTTGACGATTGCGAGCAAGAACATCGTAACCAAAAAGTTAATCATCAAACGCTAGGAAGTCAACTTTTTTAAAACCTGGCTTTTTTTCGAAAAAGTACAGATTTTGTGAACTTCAAGTGTTTATTGCTGGTGCATGAAAGCCTGTTTGCCTCTCCTTTTTGCATTTTTTGTCGTGACTGCCCTTGCCGACACTACCCAAGTGAACCGGCTCAACCGTTCGGCCCAACAATTACGACTAACCGACGCTCCGGCTTCGCTCGCACGGGCCAGAGAAGCGCTCTGGCTGGCCCAAGGTAGTCGGTATAGCCAAGGAATAGCGGAGGCATGCGCCAATATGGGCATTGCCTTCCGTAACCAGAGCCAATATGACAGCGCCTTGCACTACTTGCTCAATGCCCTGAAAATCAATGAGCAAAACCAAGCCACCGACCGGGTGGCGGCCAATTTGAACAGCATTGGCAGTGTGTATTATTTCCAAAATAACCCCACCAAAGCCAAAGAACTGTACCAACAAGCGTTGGATATTTATGAAAAAAACGGCAACGCGCTGGGCCGGGCCGCTAGTTACATGGGGCTGGGGGTTGTCCACAAACCTGAACCTGACAAAGCGCTGGCCTATTTTTTCAAAGCTTCGGCCATCTACGATCAAAAGGGCAACAATGCCGAAAAAGCCCAAAACCTCAACAATATCGGAAATATCTACCGCGCTACTGATGACAAGCCCAAAGCACTGCAATATTTTGTCCGGGCTTCGGAAATCAACCGGCTCATTGGCAATCAGCAATCCTTGGTGGTCAACTTGATGAACATCGGCGAAATCTATCAGCAGGACAAAGCCTACAAACAGGCCGAAAGCTATCTGGGAGAGGCCATTAAAGTGGCCATTTCGGCCAATCTAAAACTGGCCAGTGCCCAAGGCTACCGCCGGTTGGTGGAACTGTACAAAACCCAAGGCAAATTTGAGTTGGCCCTGGAGTATTTGGACAAGGCGGTGGAAAATGAGCAGGCGATTTACAATGACGAAAAAAGCCGGCAAATATCCAAACTCGAGACCCTCTACCAAACCAAGCAACAACAGCAAGAAAACGATGCCCTCAAACTGGTGAACCAGCGACAGCAGATTGCCGTGGTCGCGGGGGCGGTGGTATTGTCCCTGCTGGGCGTGTTGGCCCTGGTATTTTTCCAAGGGCGGGAGAAAATGCGCCGAGTGAACCAATTGTCTGACAAACTGTTGGCCAACATTTTGCCCGAAGAAGTGGCCGCCGAGCTGAAGCAAATGGGCAAATCCATTCCCCGCAGTTATGAACGGGTGACGGTATTGTTTACTGACCTGCGTGGCTTTACCCAATTGGCCGAAAGCCTCAGCCCGTGGGAGTTGGTGCAGGAATTGGATCACTGCTTTTTGGCATTTGACGAAATCATCGAAAAATTTGGCTTGGAAAAAATCAAGACCTTGGGCGATGGCTACCTGTGCGCAGGTGGTGTGCCCGTACCCAACGACACCAATCCCGGTGACGCGGTGCGGGCGGGGCTGGCCATGCAAGATTTTATGCGGGGCTGGAACCAAGAAAGATCAATGGCCAACCAGCCCCTGCTCGAGCTGCGGGTGGGCATCCACACGGGGCGATTGGTGGCTGGCGTGGTGGGCAAACACAAATTTGCTTACGATATTTGGGGCGATACGGTCAATTTGGCCAGCCGCATGGAATCGAGCGGGGAAACTGGCCGGGTCAATATTTCGGGGACCACTTATGCGCTGGTCAAAACCGACTTCGTGTGTACCCACCGGGGAAAGATCCACGCCAAGAACAAGGGAGAAATTGATATGTACTTCGTCTTGGGCGAAACTGTATGAAAATCTGAAAATAAAATCACCTTTGTGCCTAGAGAACAACCAAGTTAACACAAGTGAACGCTTCCCCGATGATGTCCAACCCGCTCAGTCGCTGGGCAAGCGGGCCAACGCCCTCCCCTACTCTAGCACCAAACCTGGCAAATTGGCCGACCTGAACTTATAAAGTCCAGTTTTACCAACTTCAACTTGAAACTCCCGTAGCCATTCCGTTGCGATTGTTATTTGCTTTTGCTCGGGATCAATTTGGCCCGGCTGGTCAAACAGTCGGAGCTTGTTGGCCCCGCCCACTTCGCGGAGGCGCAAGTTGTAGCGGAATGATGGGGGCTGTTCCGTTGCCGACATGGTGAATATATCCAACCAAACTTCCATTGGCTGACCATCGGTGCTGGTAAACGTGCCACGATAGCGACCAGTAAACTTTTGCGGCGCAAAAATCGCCAATTGGGCCGGGAGCGTTGTGGCCTGACCGGCCGGCATGAGAAGCGGTGTCCGCCCAAACTGCGGCGTCCCAAAGTAAATGCCCAACCCCAAAAGCAATGTAAGCGAAGCACCCAAACCCCATTTTATGGCTGGGTGCTCCCACTGTCCGACTTTGGGGGGCAACACGGGCGGTTGGCCCGCGTTTTGGGCAGGGGGAACCTTTTTTGGAACAGGGGGTAGAATGACCGCCACTTCCTCCACTGGCAAATCGCTGATCGGGGGCGGTAGGGGCGGCTGCGCGGGCAGTTGGTAGTGCATGATCAGGTCGCCCTCCCGCGCAATGGCCAACTTTAACTCATCTACCCGGCCTTGGGCCACCCCCAACTCAGCGGCTTTTTCCCTGATTTGCCAGTTGGCCGACTCATTGAGCAGGCCGGAGTTGGCAAAATAATGCTTTTGAATGAACGCCTTCAGAATTTCCTCTTGCTCGGTCAGCATGGCGGTAATTAATGCGTAGATAAATATTTCAGACTCATTAGACGAAGCGTACCTTGGCCTTGCCCACTATCTCCCAACTGTCCCGGGTTTTGGTCAATTTGCCAGGAACCAGGGTTTCAATCCGCTGGCTGGCAGTGGTCGGCGATTGGTCAAAGCTGCACGCTTCCTTAAAGTAGGCCATGATCTGGTTGGCTTTCACGAATGCTTCGTAAGAATCCACGATCTGGTACTCGGCCGTGGTTTCTGACAATACCGTGATCACAAACACTTTTTCTTCATCTATTTGTTGGCTCAAATTGCGCAACGTGAAACCCAGCGGGTTTTCTTTGTCGGCATATTTGGCAAAAAAGATGGCTGGCGGCGCAACCGGGTGCGCAACCGGAACTACGACCGCCTCCTCCTTTGCTGGCCCTAGGGGCTGCGCCAAGGCGGCGACCTTGGCTTCTAGCCGAGTTTTCTGCTCGGCTAATTGGGCTTCCAACTGCTGTTTGTCGGTCTTGACTTGGCCCAGTTCGGCCTGCAATCGCTGACTCAATTCTTTTTGTTGTTGGTACTTGACGGCCAAGTCATCGTCGGGCCGCTGGCGGTGTTTGCGCTGGGACCCGAACCAATACGCCAATAAACTGGCCACAATAGCCATTATACCCATTCCGATCAAATACATAATCCAACTAGATGCCTCCTGTTTTTGTTGTGCAAGATTTTTTTCCCAAGCCGCGTTGAGGTCTTTGGGCAATTCACTCAGCGGGGCCGACTGGTTGGGCAGGGCATCCTTGATGGCTGGACTGAGGTCCGCCATAAATTTGCGCTGCCATTCGGCTATGATATGTGGCGGCAATTGCGTTGCCGGACTGCCACCAGCCTGAGGGACAAGATTCTTGATTTTAGTCAATAATCCTTGCAGTTCGGCTTTTGCTGGGTAACTCTTGCCTAATCGCTCAGCTTCGTCCCAAATAAGGCTGGCCTGATTGCTTTGATCATATTTCTTGAATTTCAGCACTTCACTGATCAGGTTTGGATCGAGCTTGGCGGCTTTTGCGTCAATCTCCCACTGGGCAAACTCGTTGGCCAGCAGGCTGTCCAACCGCTGGGCCTCGGCCCAGCCGGAACCAAATGCCAAGCCCAACCAGAGGAGAACAGTTAGAAACCGGGAGTAGATGGACATAAGCCAAAAGTTAAGGGTTTACCAAAAAAGTAATCATCGGTGCGCAACGGAAAACTCATTTCTATTTGATTTAATGATCAAGACTGGCTAATGGGCCAATCAAATTAACAAAACTTACCACATGGCCAGCTCGTTGCGGGCTTCATCACTGAGCCCGAACACTTCGGCCAAATCAAGTTGCAGGTCAGGGAACAGTTGGGCAGTCAGCACCTCATTGTTGACCCAAATGCGCAGCAACCGGTACGCGCCGCGATCCTCATCCAGCCAAAACTGGTGAAGTGTTTGCAGTTCGGGGTCCACCACCCAATATTCGCGCACCCCATTTTCCTCGTACAAGGCATATTTGATTTTTAGATCGCGTTCGGCCCCACTTTTTCGCTTCCTTTTGGGATCATCCGACAGTATCTCGACAATGAAATCTGGGGCGCCATTGCACCCAAGGTCATCCAATTTTGCTGGGTCACACACCACGCAAATATCGGGCTGCACCACCGAAAACACCTCTTTGGCGGCTTTGACCGATTTGCGCCGATCGTACAGCCGCACATCAAACGGGGCGTGATAAAGCTCGCAAGTGCTTTGCTGGAAAAAAGGGATCAGAGTAGCCTCCAGATTGCGCGAAATGGCTTGGTGGATCCGCCTAGGGGCAGGAGACATGGGAAAAATTTTGCCCTTGATCAATTCCACGGCCTCGTCCAGCTGCCAAGTAAGGTAATCAGCATAGCTATACCTGACATTGCGGTCCAAATCGGAAAGTTGGGTCACCATTGTTTCTAGGTTTAAAAGCGAACAAAATAACAAACGTCCAGTTCTTAGGCACTCGATGCTCATCCATTAAACAAGCGCATCCGTTCGGCTATAATCCCCGTTTGACCACTTCTTGGGAAAAACGGTACAGCGTGTCTTTTAGCGTCCAGAAAAACAGGGTTTCGGGGATCTCGTCGGTCAGGTTTACCGAACTAGTCGGAGTGGCCCGGGTATGGTTGCGGGCCACTTCGGCAAAACTGATCCGGGCCTGATCCTTGAAGTATTGGGCCAACTCAAAACCAGTGGCCACCGGGCGCACGTCAATCTGCAACAATAAGCGGCGAAGCTCCCGGTCACCAAACAAGATGTCAATGAATTTGTCAAAATTGGCCAATACCCCAGTTTGCAATTGGGGGACTTCCTGCAACTCATGAAAAGCATTTTTGTCGGCCCCGGCCACTCCACTGTGGATAAAATTTTTGAGATCCCGCTCTTTGATCATCCCATCATTGAGCAACGCGCCCCGAGCCGTGCTCGCCTTGGGGTTTTGCGAAATTTTAACTTCCAGGTTAGTCGGCGGCACTTTCCCCGTGAATCTTTCCAAGAGCAAGCTGGTAAGTTTGTTGATGAAATCCACATCACGGCTGATGATTTTAATGTACCCGCTGCCCTTGCCGGTGAAGGTGAAATAGGTGGGCAGATCGATGCCCAACATCTCGACCGACTGGGCCAAGTGGTGCAAAATGGCGGCATAGTGTACCACCAAGATCAGCTTGAGGTAAGGCGCATTGGCCACCCGGTTGCTGAAGCCAAAACCTTGGTCATACTTGAACAACAAACTGATCACATCGGCCGAAGAAAGCGACTCGTTGGCGTGCAGCGTCTTGTAGTACCGCAGAATGGCCTCATCGGCCAAGCCAAACGCCGAGGGCCCCTTGCTCACGAGCGGGTGAACCAAGCTCAGAAAGCCGTTTTCTTTGCCCTGGCCGCGCACGATGCCATCGCCCCAGAGATCGTTGCCGGCAAAGCGGAACGAAGTGCTGAAATACTTGTCACCCCCAAAATCCCGGACAAAAAACAGTACGTCGGTAGTGCCCCCACCAATGTCAATATTGACCGTGTGGGCCGCCCCTGGCAACTGGAACTCCTCTTTGAGCGAAAAATAGGGCACCAGCGATTCGGTCTCGCGTTTAAGGGAAACCTTCGCGTCGCCAAATAATTCTTTCACGCTCTCTTCCCAAAGGCGTTTGAAAATGTCGCGCACGGTAACACTCATGCTCAACGGCGCGAGCCAAGTGAGTTGGGTACGGTCAAAATCACCTTCGTTGAGCAAAATTTTGTTTTTGATCAACCATAAGGTTTGCAAAAAGAAAGATTTTACCCGGTTCTCGGCTGCAATATTGGTCCGGCTGTTCTCCAGCGACCATTTGATGTTGGTGGTAAAAATCCCCTCGGTCACCACGCTCTCCTCGGCCTCGAGCGAATAGGCCAAGTTGACATTGCCAAACAGTTGGAGGTTTTCGGTCTGGTAGGTCTTGCTCTCAAACGTGGCGGTGCGCACGGGGTAGGTCACTGCCAGCCCCTCGCCCATAAGTGAGGGCACAAACTCGCGTTCCCTCACGCCCTGCATCTCGATCAGATCACCGTAGCCACCCTTGCCGCCCTTGCTCAATAATACGACTTGACGGTCGGCTTCGCCAATGGTAAAATCTTTGGGCGTCCGGCTGTGCTGGTCGTTATAGGCAATGTGCGTGTTGGATGTACCAAAATCAATGGCAAAATGAAACTGCTTGTTTCCGGTGCGGAGGAGCCGGCCCTTGGCCGCAAAATCGGGGATGATCAGCCCCCGGCAACTGCCCGCCGCCACCTCGATGCAGTCAAAAGTTTGGTGGCGCAGTCGAAAATAGGTAGTGCCAGCAGTGAGGTTTTTTTTGGCATTGCGCTCTTTGCGCTCTACGGGCAGGGGCTTGCCCTCGGCAATCTGATCGGCCCGATAAAATTGCAGATCGACCGGTGCTTCCTTGTGGTAGTCGAAGAGCATGACCGAATAGTCGTTCAGTTCGGGGCGATTCTCCATCCGGTAGAAGGGAAAAATGCCCAACCCGAAGTTGGCCCGCACCAGATCCTTGCCAAAGGCATAGATTTTTTGAAGCTTGATCGTCCCCTTTTTGACGGGCAGGTCTAGGCTTACTTCCACCCCCTCAGTGCTCAGGCGCACGGTCAACTGTTTGCGCAGGTCCTCGAGGCCAAAATAGCTGAAATACGTTTTGCGCAAGGGCAGCAAATAGCGGAAACTGCCATTGAAATTGATGAAAAAATAATCGTTATTGATCTCGTAGGGCAACTCGATCAGTTTGTCGTGGAAGAAATCGCCCGTGGTCACGTAAGGGTACTTCTTGAAGCCCGAATCGGGCAAAAAGCGCAAGTGCATCGGCATGGCGAAATCATCGGGCACAATGGTGTTTTCTTGCCATTCAGCCTCAATGTATTGCCAACCCTTAAAATTTCCCTTCACCAATACCAAAGGAGTTGCCAAACTGATGGGCGTATTCTGGTCATCTTTGTAGTTCCGAAAATAGGAGTGCCGGGGCACTAGTTCAAAATCACTCTGATTAGCGGCAGTGGCATCGCTCCGGCGCTGGTACAGGGGCAGCCCGCCCACGTACATGTAGGAGTTGGTATTGACTTTGACTTCGGTTTTGGCATATTCCTGCTCAAAAGTGGCTTTGGTGTAGGTTTGCAGTTCCGGCTTGAGCGCCAGATCGTGGCGCTCGAGGCTTTGCCGGATGTATTTTTCCAAGGCCGGGAACAATTCCACAAATTCGGTGCTATATGCCTGCCGGAACTTGTAAATAAACGTTTTGAAAGTAGCCGACCGTTTGTGGAGCGGGGCCAGCTCATCATCAAAGAACACA
>JAYUVL010000451.1:0-2914 GCA_043754075.1 Cytophagales bacterium
GGGAGTAAGGATCTTGTCTTGGGCCAAAACCAGAGGGATTACCGCTAAGCTAGCCAACAGGCTGCAAATGAGGAGGTAATATTTTTTCATAATGCAACAGGAACCAATTGAGCGGATAAGTTACAAAAAACCTGATCGAAAAACCTAAATCCAAGCTTGGATTCAAGTAATAAATGCAACAGTTTGCAAATATTGTTCTAGGAAAGAGTGTCAACACGGCCAACTGTGCCATTGGGGCATTGCCCACCAACTGCCTAGTCTTTCTTTGGCCAAATCACATTTTTTGGTTTACTTGCTCATTCAAACTCCAATGCGCATGTTTCTTCGTTACTTATGTTTGTACTTGAGCTTGGCGGCATGCTCACAACCTGCCACCTATGACCACCTGATCCGAAACGCCACGATCTACGACGGCAGCGGTGATGAACCCATACGGGGTGAGGTGGCCATTAATGCCGACACCATTGTGGCCATTGGCAATCTGGGCGACGCCCGGGGCAAAACCGAGACCGATGCCCAAGGGATGGCTGTGGCCCCGGGCTTTATCAATATGCTCAGTTGGGCCAATGAATCACTTATTGCCGATGGCCGCTCCCAAGGCGACATCCGGCAGGGGGTGACGCTCGAGGTAATGGGCGAAGGGTGGTCACCGGGACCGCTCAACCAGCAGATGAAAATCCTCCAAGCCAAGCTGCAGGGCAGGGCCAAACACCGCATAGAGTGGACCACCTTGGGCGAATATTTGGATTTTTTGACCAACAAGGGCGTAGCCTGCAATGTGGCCTCGTTTGTGGGGGCCACCACCGTGCGCATCCACGTGCTGGGCTACGACAACCGCCCCCCCACTGCCCCTGAACTGGCCCAGATGAAACAACTGGTCCGCATTGCCATGGAAGAGGGAGCAATGGGCGTGGGCAGCTCACTCATCTACCCGCCGGCGTTTTATGCCAGCACCCAAGAACTGATCGAGCTGTGCCAAGTGGCCGCCGAATATGACGGCCTCTACATTTCACATTTGCGGAGCGAGGGCAACCGCTTTTTGCCCGCGGTGCAAGAACTGCTCGACATTGCCAAAACGGCCCAGATTCGGGCCGAAATCTACCACCTCAAGGCCGCCGGCCGCGCCAACTGGCCCAAGATGGACTCGGTCTTGGCGCTGATCGAGTCGGCGCGGGAGGCCGGCCTGGCCATCACAGCCAATATGTACATGTACCCGGCCGGGGCCACCGGATTGGCAGCAGCCGTGCCGCCCAGCCTTCAGGAAGGGGGAGACGAGGCGTTCTTGGCCCGGCTGCGCGACCCCAAACGCCGGAACGAAATCCTAAAGGCCATCACTACCCCCACCGATGCCTGGGAGAACCTGTACTTGGCCGCTGGATCGCCCGATCGGGTCCAGTTGGTCGATTTTGCCGTCGACTCAATGAAGTACCTGACCGGCAAAACCTTGGCCCAAGTGGCCCAACTTCGCCACACCTCACCTGAACAAACCATTGTGGACTTGTTGATCGAGAACCAAGGAGACGTGGGTACGGTTTATTTTATGATGTCCGAAGAAAACATCCGCAAGCAACTGGCCTATCCGTGGGTAAGTGTGGGCTCTGATGCCGCCTCAATGTCGGCCGAGGGGGCTTTTCTCCAAAATAGTACCCACCCCCGTGCGTATGGGAACGCCGCCCGCTTACTAGCGAGATATGTGCGCGAAGCCCAGGTGATGACCCTGCAAGAAGCAGTGCGCCGGCTCACCTCACTGCCCGCTACGAACCTTAAAATAGCCAAACGGGGCTGGCTGAAACCCGGTTATTTTGCTGATGTAGTGGTATTTGACCCGGCAAAGGTGCAAGACAACGCCACTTTTGACCGCCCCCACCAATACTCGACCGGCGTGGCTCATGTATGGGTCAATGGCCAACAAGTGCTCAAAAACAGTGAACCGACCGGGACATTGCCCGGGCGCGTGGTGCGCGGGCCAGGCTGGAAGCCCAAGCTGTAATCCCCATGCCTACCGTCAGTGTCATCATACCAGTTTACAATGCCGAGCGTTTCCTTGTGCAAGCAGTGGAAAGTATCCTGCGGCAAACCTACCAAGACTTCGAGTTGATCGTGGTCGATGACGGCTCCACCGACCGCTCCCTGGCCACGATCGCCCACCTCGGCTCAACCAATATCCGTTGTTTGCGCACGCCCCAGCAGGGAGGGCCGAGCGGGGCGCGGAACTGGGGAATCCGCCACGCCAAGGGCCAGTTCATCGCTTTTCTTGACGCCGATGACGTGGCCCTGCCCCTGCGCCTCGAGAAGCAAGTAGCTTTTTTGATCCAACACCCCAAGGTGGGCCTGCTGGGCACTTGGGCCGAAATCATTGGCGAACAAGGGCAACTAGAGGCTGACCAGTGGGAGTTCAGCCCCGAGCCAAGCGCACATCTGCCCGTGAACTTGCTCTTCCACAACCGTTTCGTCGGGTCATCGGTCATGCTCCGGGCCGAATTGGTCGCGGCCCAAGGTTTTGATCCAGCACTTCACTTGGCCGAGGACTACGATTTGTGGGTCAGGCTGGCCCGGCTGACATCCTGCGCTATCTTGCCCGAAAAACTGGTGCAGTACCGCATCCACTCAGCTAGCTTGAGCCATCACATGACCAGCCAAATGCGACAATCCACTCGGCTTATTGTGCGCAATCAGTTGACGGCGCTGGGAGTGGTGGCCACTGAGGCAGCACTTACCGATCATATTAATATAGGCAAACTGCAACTGGCCGATAATTTGGCCGCTTGGCGATCCACTGCCAGTTGGCTACAGCAACTGGCCCAAGCCAACCAAACCACCAAGGTATATGAACCAGCCGCCTTGTCGGGCGCATTTGGTCACCTTTGGTTTCATGCCGCCACTTTTTATTGTCGGTATGGTTGGCCAGCTTGCC
>JAYUVL010000452.1:0-5574 GCA_043754075.1 Cytophagales bacterium
TGAAGTAGCGTTGCGCGGCCGTAATCTGTTGCGTCGATCCCTCCAGCACTGCAAATGCTGCATAATAGGAATTGGTGGCAGTCCGCAATTGGAGTTGCAGTTGGTTTTGTACTTGGCTGTACTGGGATTCGCTGGCGGACAAATCTCGCTCTGCTTGTTTGATCTTATTGACATTGCGGTTGCCGGCGAACAAGGTCCAGTCTAGGGCGATACTGGCCAAGGCATAGCGCGACTGGCCATTAAATTCCCATTTGAACGCTTGGGAACCCAAATCGAGCTGAACGCCAAGCTTGGGGAGGAAGAACGATCGATTGAGTTTGAGGGACAGTTGGTTGATGTTCTTGACTGTGGCGAGTTTCAAAAGTTCTTCGCGGTTGCCCATCACCGTATCCAACTGCGCAGGCAAAAGGCGGCCAGTACTCATCAATGTATCCACCACAACGGCGGTTTCCAGTGGCTGGTTGACCAAAAAATTGAGATAGGCCGCCGCATTTTGCTGGTTATATTTTGCCTCGGTCAGTTGGGCCTGAATTTTGGTCAGTTCCCCCTCAGTGCGCACCAAAACGGTGCCATTGGCCGATCCGTTGCGCACCAAGCTCTCGTTCACCCGTTTGCTTTCGCCCAACAAGACGAGGGCATTTTCATAAATTTTGGCTGCTTCGCCGGCTTGCAGGAATTGAAAATAGGCTTTTTTGATTTCCTTAACCAATTCCCGTTTATAGACTTGCACCTCAGCTTGTTGCAGCCCCACAAATTCTCGTTTGATCTGGCGGTTGTAGTAAATTTCGGCATTGATCAGTGGCTGAGTGGTGCGAAACCGCAGGTCGTAAAAGTTGTTGGGCAGAAATTGTTCGTTCACATTGGCAATCTGCGGGAACCGATCGCTGTTGGTCATTTGGTTGAGGGTGGCATAGACCGGGTTGAGCAAATCGCCTACCGGAAAGTTGATGCGCCGGCCACCAGCCGCGAGTGAGTAGCTTCCGCCCAAATTGGCGGTGGGCAAAAACAAACCGCTGGCTTCTTTGAGTGCGAACAAGTTTTTCTCCAATAAAAATTTCTGCTGTTGCAAACCCTGGTTACTGGCCAAGCCTTGTGTGAGGTATTGCGCCAAAACAGGGCTTGGGCCAGAAGGGTTTTGTCCGAAGGAAGGGGCGGCAAAAAATGCAAACCAACCAACCCAAAAAAATCTTCGACACAAAATGGGGGCGTATTTTCCAAATGATAAATTCATATAACTTCTGGTGACAAAACGAATAGCGTTCAGGTAATGACAAAAAGTTAAGCGCGCATGAGTGACATCATCTGCTCGACTGATCCACTCATGAGTGCCCGGTGTTGTTCGGGGGGGTACATTTTCAATCGTTTGCGGATGACCAACGAAACAACCCCGTGCATAAATGAAGTGATCGAGACGGCGGCAATGTCCAAGTCCATTTTTTTCATGTAGCCCTGTTCAATGCACTCATGAATGGTTGATTTGAGGAAATTGAACGTCCGAAAACCGCAGTCCCAGTCGCAGTCTTCGGCTAGGGCGACCATCGGTTGCGACATGATGAACATCAGGTCATAAAACTCCGGATTTTGGTGTGCGAACTCGATGTATAAATCGCCCATCTTTTGCAGTCGATCCCAAGGGTTGGCAATAGGGGCGGCAATCGAGAGCTTATCAAAAAAATAGTCAAATGCGCGCTCGTGAATGGCAAAAAATAGTTCGTTCTTGTCCTTGAAATACAAATAAATGGTGGCCGCACTGTACTCAATCCGATCGGCCAAACTGCGCAGCGAGGTTTTTTCGTACCCTTCTTGTAGGAACATTTGGGTGGCTTCCCGCAAAATCAATTCGCGCATTTCTTGCCGCTCCCGCTCTTTACGTTCTGTGATTCCCATAGTTTGCACGTGATATAACTTAAACGACACAAATTTAATAAACGGTGTTTAGTGTTCCAAATATGTTCATCAAAATTTACAAGTTTTTTTCCAAAACACCATTATTCTAAAATGACAACGATTGTACCAATTGCCGGAAGCAATTGGTTATCAGACCAAAAAGCTCATTTTCTGGTGCCGGGGAGTGCCATAGCCCGAAGCCGTGCGCTGCATTATTCTCGTGGCCGAGATTTGACAAGCGCGATCGTTGTCCGGTGATTTTCCGCAAAACATTTTATTTTTTGAGGAAAATCACTAACTTATCCCCCAAATTCACCAAACGAAAAAACAATGGCGATTTGGAATTTCCTCAAAAGCGAACTGATTGTCATCATTGAGTGGCAAGACAGCAGCCGAGACCTGATGGTTTGGCGGTTTGAACGGCACGACAATGAGATCAAGTATGGGGCAAAGCTCATCGTGCGCGAGTCACAAGCGGCCGTTTTTATCAACGAAGGGCAAGTGGCTGATGTTTACCAGCCCGGCACCTACACCCTCTCGACCCAGAACATGCCCATCCTGACCACTCTCAAAAGTTGGAAGTATGGTTTCGATAGCCCGTTCAAGGCCGAGGTGTATTTTATCAACACCCGGATTTTTCCCGACCGCAAGTGGGGCACCAAAAACCCGATCACCGTGCGCGATCCCGAGATTGGCCCAGTCCGCCTGCGGGCCTTCGGTGGTTATGCCCTGCGGGTGAGCGACCCGGTCAAGTTCCTCCGCCAGTTGGTGGGCACCAACCAATTTTTCTCCACCGATGACATCAACGACAACCTTCGCGACATGATAGTCCCCCGGTTTGCCGATATCATTGGTGAGGCCAAAATTCCCGTATTGGACATGGCTGCCAATTACAACGAATTTGGTACCTATATTAAGGAAAACATTGCCCACGATTTCGATGAATACGGGCTCGAGATCACCAAAGTAATGGTGGAAAACATCTCGTTGCCGCCCGAAGTGGAAGCCATGCTGGACAAGCGCAGCAGCATGGGCATAGTGGGCAACTTGGATCAGTTCACCAAGTTTCAAGTGGCCAACTCATTGGAAAACATGGCCAAGAACCCGGGTGGGGGCATGGAAGGCATGGGGGTGGGAGTGGGGTTTGCCATTGGCAACCAGATCACCAACGCACTCAACCAGCAGACCCCGCCCCAGCCGCCGCCAGTGCCACCGTCGGTCAGTTTCTTGGTGGCCGTTGATGGGCAACAGACGGGCCCGTTCATACTCCAACAGCTTGGTCAAATGGCCCAAAACGGCCAACTCAAGCGCGAATCCCTAGTGTGGACCCAAGGAATGGCCGCTTGGACAGCGGCGGGCCAAGTCCCGGCATTGGGCGAAGTCTTTTCGGCTTTGCCTCCCCCGTTGCCCCCACCGATGTAGTCAACGGACACAATCAACCACTTTAATGCCAGCCTCTGAGCACCTTGCGATCCAAATTGGGACGCTGCTCAGAGGTTTTTGGGTGAATGAGTCAGGCGGCATTTGCGCCGTATTGGTGCGTACAAACAAGTGTTTGACCGATCCATTGAATGAACTTTTCTTTGCCCGAGGCCCGATCCCGGTCGCTGCCAAGACTCCTGGCGGTCGGGCCGGCCATCATTGGGTGGGGCTGGTAAACTGGCCAATCAATTATAGGTGAACAGAGGTAGGCCGCCTACCCACGGTTTTTCGCAAAAAAGCGTAATTTACGGCACCAAACCTCCTGATCATGAATGCATTCACCCGGCGCGAATTTCTCGCCACTTCCTCTCAATTGGCCGCCGCCAGTGCGCTGGGCCTGTCCCCCGCAGCAACAGCCTCCACCCACCGGGTGGCTGCTAGCGATAAAGTGCGGATTGCCCTGATCGGCTGCCGCAATATTGGCTGGGCCAACCTCAATTCCCACCTCAAGTTGCCCGAAGTGGAAATTGCCGCTTTGTGCGACATTGACGATTCAGTCTTGCTGGAAAAAAACGCCGATCTGGAAAAGCGCACGGGCAAAAAAGCCCAAGTGTTCAAAGATTATCGCAAGGTGTTGGACAACAAGGACATCGACGCAGTGATCATCGGTACTCCCGACCATTGGCACGCCCTCCAGATGATCCATGCTTGCCAAGCGGGCAAAGATGTGTATGTCGAGAAACCAATTTCCACCTACGTAGAGGAGGCTCTGGCGATGGTCAAAGCCACCCAGCGCTACCAACGGGTGGTGCAAGTGGGCCAACAACAGCGCAGCGGCCTGCATTGGCAAAGTGCCGTCAATTTTGTCAAATCGGGCAAACTGGGCAAGATTCGCCACGTACGGACCTGGATTTTCAATTTTAGCCGCACCGTGCCGGTACCCGTGCCCGATGAGGCCGTGCCGCCGGGCGTCGACTATGATACTTGGCTGGGTCCAGCGGCCCACCGGCCATTCAATAAACACCGTTTCCACGGTACTTTCCGCTATTTTTGGGACTATGCCGGCGGCCTGATGACCGATTGGGGGGTGCACCTGCTCGATGTGGCACTCTGGGGAGCTGGCAAGACTACGCCAAAAAGTGCGATGTCCATCGGGGGCAAGCACGCCTTTCCGGGCAGCATGATGGAAACCCCCGACACTCAGCATACGCTCTATGACTTTGGTGACATGGCCATTACTTGGGAGCACACTTTCCGGGCCAGCCAAGGCGCTCCCTTCAACCGGGGCCACGGAGTAGCGTTCTATGGCGAGCACGGCTGTCTCGTGGCCGATCGCAGTGGGTGGGAGGTGCTGCCCGAACTGGAGGAAACGGCCGCCAATGCCCCCAAGAAATACCGGTTTGAGTTATTGCCCAAACAGGGGGTGGCCAACGATGACCGTGATGCCCACGCGGCAGATTTTGTCAGCTGTATCAAATCCCGCCAGACCCCGATCTGCGACATTGTTACGGGGGCCAACGTGGCCATCGTGGCTCAGTTGGGCAACATCTCCCAGCGGCTGGGCCGTCAAGTGATTTGGGATCCGGTCAGCCGTTCGTTCCCCCAAGATGCCCAAGCCCAGCAAATGGCCAAGGCCACTTATCGCGCACCGTGGAAATTGCCCGAAGTGTAAAGCAACCATCGGGGGCTCTTGGGCGTTAATTGTTTTAGAACTAACCCCTACGGCGATGAACACTAAAAAAATCCTATTTGGCATGTTGATGTTAGGCCTACTAGCCGTCCAAACAGCTAGTGGCCAGACCTTCTCCAAAGATGTATGGCACGATGGCGAGGTCGATCTGTTCAGTGGGGAAACCCTGCGTGGCAAGCTTAAGTACGATTTGGAAACCAACAGCCTCCAGCTTACCAACGATGGGACCTTGAAATCCTACAGTTCGTTTCAAGTTGCCTCGTTCCAGTTTTTTGATGCCTTGGCCAAAGTGCCGCGCGCTTTCTACACGTTGCCCTATCAGCGTACCGCCGATTACAGTTCCCCCGTTTTTTTCGAACTTTTTGCCGATGGCGAATCTCTCAGCCTGCTCAACCGCGAAGTGGTGATCCAGCGGGCCCTCAACCCGATGGGCATGTGGGGGGGCTGGGGATTCCGGCCCATGGGCATGAGTGTGCCCGTGATCGAGGATGTTTATTTTGTGCTCAACAAGGACAAAGAAACAGTGGTGAAGCTGGCCGATCAGCGAGACGGGGTCCTAGCTTTGATGCCTGATC
>JAYUVL010000453.1:0-2747 GCA_043754075.1 Cytophagales bacterium
TGTTAAAAGCATTTGGGGCGCAACTCATCGGCTCGATGGCCAAGCAATGACGGTGCGGCAGCGTAAACACCTGCGTGTAGTTCAATTGTTGGGGGCCGCAGTCTTGCCACACTTCAAGGGTAGCCCGGTGAGCGGGGGAATGGATCCGCGACGTGGTCCGCACCGGCTCACCGACCAGATCGAAACAATTGTCCATAAAAGTATCACCAACGGTGGTCAGTTGTAAAAACTGGCCGAATGAAGTTTCGCGGGCCAACGGAGTAAGGTTGGCATCGTACCAATAGGTCCGATCCGAATTGAGTTGCAACTGGTAATTATTGACCGCACCTGGGGGGCTGGGCATTCCCGGTTTGGTGAAGTGAAAATAGGGATGCCAGCCCATTCCGGCTGGCAGGTTGCCCTCCCCAGTGTTGATCATGGCCAACGTTAGCCCCAGCCCTTCGGCACTGAGCGAGTAGTTGGCCTCGGCCCGGAACGGGAATGGATAGCCCGGATGGGTGCCTGCGTAGCTGTGTGCCAAGCGGATAACCGCCCGATCGGGGCCTTCCGCAGGTTGAGTGGCCAGCACGTGGCCCCCAGCCGGATCCAATTCATGGATTTGTCCATGGTGGATCACCGAGCACTCGGTCAGTTGCCAGGGCACGTGCGACAAAAAGCCGTGGATGGCCGCCTGCCGGGCTGGTTCGTTGAGGGGCAGTTGGTAGGCTTGGCCCTCAAACGGATATTGCCCACCTGCCACCCTATTCGGAAAGGGCAAGAGCAGCGAACTGCGGAACCAGCGGTCAGTGGCCAGTTCGGCCGGGCTTTCCACGCCCCATATTACAGACAACAAAACCCCTTGGGGCGAGCGCAAGTACAGCTCGTTGAGCATGGCACCCATTTCCGGAATGATGTGCATGGCTTCCCCAGTGAATTGGTGGCGGCAGCAAATGGCCTGATATTGTCCAAATGGTTCGGTTGTAACTTGGTACATGCGTGAGTCCTTGGCTTGAGGCCGAAATATAGGGCGAAAGCATGACTTGGCAAATGTATTCCGGTTGGAGCGGGTGAGAAAGTTGGGTTAGCGGCCAGTTAAGGGTGGATCGGGCGGTTTGACTTCGGATTCAACTGCCAGCCATTTTTTGCGCCCCCCTCAGTGAGGAAAAAAAGGAGCATGTGACATTACCGCCAATTTGCCAATGGTGATACAAAAACAGTGGGGCGGGCAAACCAATTGGTTCACCCGCCCCACGCCTAGCTGTTTCACCCTATGCTGCTATTTGGGATCCAGTGCTCGGTCAATCCGGGTCACCACGTCTTGCAGGTGATACCGGCTCATTTTGTCGGTCACGGTGGGCAGGCTGGCCCGGATGCTAGTCCGCAGATCGGTCAAGTTGGCCCGCACGATGGATATCACGTCGCTCTTGCGTGGGTCGGCCACGGGCGAAGGAGCCACCCGACCAAAAAATTGAAAGTTGAAACCAAAAGCCAATGAGCCTTGGGCCGGGTTCAACAATGAAATCATTTTTTCGGCATACACTTTTTGCAAGTTGCGCCGGAAGTTATCAATCGGTTTTTTGGTGCGCAGTTCTGACCACACCCCGTTCTGCATGTCAGTGAACAGTTCGTCCAGCCGATAGGCCGCCGGATTGCTGACGCTTGACTCAATGAGCCGTTGCATACGGCCATAATCAAAAAGTTGGTTTAAGGTTACTTCTTGCACTTGACGCACTTGATCCACCCCGGCCCCAGGGCGAATCCGGGTCATTACGTTTTTGTCCAACATCCACATGGGGGTTTGGAACAGTTGGGTGTTCAAAAAAGTAACGGCTTCTTGCTGTAAGACCTTTGGTACTGGCTCATACACTGCTCCAGCCTGATCATAGGTTTTGGGGGTGTCATAGATTCCGCCCACATACTTGGTCACGTGGCCCAAGTAGCGGCGGTACTGACCCACCACCTGCCCGTACATTTCGTCCAAATCGCCGTAGTCTTGGGCCTCTTGTTTGGTCCATTCGGGCAAGTTGGGCAATATGCGCTGCAAGTTTTTGATTCCCAAGGTACTGGCTTGCATGGCATTGTCGCCGACATCTTCGCTCTGGCTACGGGGATCATAGGGATTTATCTCGGTGCCAAACCAATACATCGGATCTTTCTCGTGCAAGAGCACCCATTTGTTGAGCACTTTTTGTTCTTCTTCCGGCGTTTTGGCATCAAGTACGGGTTTATAGCCCCATTCAATGGCCCAGCGATCATACACCCCGATGTTGGGGAACAGGTTGGTCACCCCATCTTCGGGCTGGGCCACGTAGTTGAACCGGGCATAGTCCATGATGGAAGCGGTGTGGCCATACTTTTCCAAAAACGTTTTGTCGCGGAGTTTGGCCACTGGGGTGGCATGGCTGGAGCCAAAGTTGTGGCGCAGGCCCAAAGTGTGGCCTACTTCGTGCGAAGAAACGAAACGCACCAACTGCCCCATGAGTTCCTCTTCAAATTCGGGTTTGCGGGCCCGGGCATCCACGGCCCCGCCCTGCACCATGTACCACTTGCGGAGCAGGCTCATCACGTTGTGGTACCATCCGATGTGGCTTTCCAGAATCTCGCCCGTGCGTGGGTCGTGCACATTGGGCCCGTAAGCATTTTCAACATCGGACGCAAAGTAACGGATCACCGAATAGCGGGCATCTTCCAAGCTGAAAGTGCTGTCGCCCTCGGGCCAATCTTTGGCCATGATCGCGTTTTTCCAGCCCGCCTGCTCGAAGGCTTTT
>JAYUVL010000454.1:0-2534 GCA_043754075.1 Cytophagales bacterium
ACCTGGAGCCTTCGGAAGGGTACTACCTGGTAAAATTTGCCGGGCCTGCCAAGGCCCAGGGCGACCAGTCTATTCCTGCTAGGGAGTTGGCCCAGCCGACCGCTTGGCTCGATGAGCAAACGCTAATGGTTACCCCTCTCGCGAGTGCCGCTAAAAGTCAGGAAATAGGCCCACTCCGGCAGCAGTTGGCTGCCTGGGGCAAAGTAGCTACCATAAAGCCTGTGTTCCACTTGGCAGGTACTGACCAAGCCGAGTTTTTGGCCTGTGCCGATGAGATCTTGGTGAAGTTCCGGCCCGAGGCCGCTTCAAGGCTGGCCCAGGAGTTGCACCAGAAATACCAAGCGACACAGGTGCAAAAGTCCGAGTCGTTTGAGTTGCTGCGGCTCCCGCCCGAGGCTGACCGTTGGCGGTGGCCCAAGCCTACTACGAAAGTGGGCTGGTGGAGTTTGCCCACCCCAATTTCTACCGCCGGGGGAGGGTTTACCAAAGCTTGCCCAACGACGAGTACTTCCCGCGCCAATACAGCCTGCACAATACTGGGCAGGCCAACAACAGTGGGTTTATCGGGGCACCCGATGCTGACATAGATGCCCCAGAGGCGTGGCAGATCAGTACGGGCAATAGTAACATTATTGTGGCGGTCATTGATGACGGGGTAACCGCTGATCACCCCGACCTGCCCAACAGCCGCCAAGTGCGGTTGGCCGGGAGCAACTTTCAGACTGGTGACCCTAACGACCCTTCCCCGGCAATAAGCTTCAACAACCACGGCAATCGGTGTGCCGGGCTGATCGCAGCCACCCAAAATAACAGCCAGGGGGTAGCTGGGGTCTGCCCCAATTGCCGGGTCATGCCCATTCGTACCATCGGTTATAATGGTCTGGATGCTTTCTGGAGCGATGCTTCAATGGCCGCTGCTCTCGATCTGGCCCGGACCAATGGGGCTAGGGTTATGAATAACAGTTGGGGATACACAAATACTTCAAACCAACCTAATTATGTGCCCGCCATTACATCAGCTATACAGAATGCGGTCAATGCAGGAATAGTGGTGGTATTCCCCACTGGGGAGAACGGAGGTGGAGTATTCCCAGGCAATGTTAATATTCCCTCGGTGTTGACTGTGGGAGCTTCTGATCGGTTTGATCAACGAGCAAGTTATAGCTCCTTCAGTACTATTAACCCACTGGTTGATTTAGTGGCGACTTCTAATCGAGGCCAAGAGGATGGGGATGTGTGGACAATAGATATTCCTGGGTTAGCCGGAAATAATCCGTCTGTCCTGGCCTTGCCCAATAGCGGAACCAATTTTCAAGCCTATAGCGGTGGGTTTGGCGGCACTTCAGCCTCTTGTGCCCTGGTGGCCGGGGCGGCGGCGCTGGTGCTGTCGGTGCAGCCCAACCTCACCCCCATGCAGGTGTTCAATATCCTGACCAGTTCGGCCGATAAAGTGGGCGGATACAATTATGTAAACGGTCGCAATGATGAAATGGGCTTTGGCCGCCTCAATGTTCATAAAGCCTTGTTACAGGTCATCGCCCCCAATCCATCGCAGTTGGCCATTACCCCGGCTAGCTTCAACATTTGCCCCAACCAGTCGGTTCAGCTTACCTCGCTGTACAATAACGTGAATCTGGGCAATTCGGCAAACCCCTCGCCCGATGGTATCCAAGAAATCCAGTGGGGCATCGCCCCCAGCCAAGGCAGCTTGTGGCCAATTATCAACACGGCCATTCCCGGCGCGCGCACCAACGTGACCTTAAGCAATTCGGTTTCATTTTCGGTAAGTATCCAAGTGAGGGCCAGAAACTATGGGGGGTGGAGTTCTTGGCGAAACTTTGTTATATCCGGCTCCTGCGGCTCTGGCTTCCGCTTCGCCTACGGCCCCAACCCCGGCCAGGAGACCCTGACCATCACGGCCCAGCCCGACGCGGGCTGCCCAGCGGGGTGTACTTCCTCCACTTGTTCGGCCCTGATGGCCAATTGCTGGAGCGACGGCAAATCCAAGTGGGCCCGCCCGTGATCAACTAGAAGCCCCATTCCAATCCCTGCCAGAACGTCCCTTGGCAGGGGTTCCATTGTACCAAGCCTTACCCCCCAAATTTTTCTTTCCCCCGTTGCAACCTTTTGCCGGCCAACTGGGTCTTAAGAGGGACGAACCTTGACGACAACTTGGGGGCAGATCGCCAAAAAGCTGGCCAACCAAACCTGAGCCCAGACAAATGGCCTATTTTAGCAATTATTAACGAAAATTAACTAATTGGGCATTGCAAGTGGCAGTGAGCGCGGTGTGCTTTGCCCAACGAAAAAATTATATCAAGAAAATTTTGTTTACGAAAAAAGTGTAAGCCATTGAAAATCATAGTAAACGATCCCACAAATCTTAGTTTGTATTAGTAAGGGGCGAAGCCGAAAACCCCATGACCGAGTAGGCAAAACCAAAAATTGACAAAAGTATGAAACCGATGAAAAAAATGCTAGCGTGGGGCCTGCTGGGTGCCCTGCCCCTGATGGCCTCCATGTGCGGGGGTGGC
>JAYUVL010000455.1:0-4300 GCA_043754075.1 Cytophagales bacterium
GGCGGGGGTATTGATGGCATCACAAGCTTGGATCTTGGTGTGCGAATTGGCTTCCAAGATTTCTTTGACCGAGGCCAGGTTCTTTACTTCGGCCCGTGCAAAGCGCAAGTGGTCGGCATTGGTTCCCGCTTTGGCATATTTTTCGAGTTGGGCCCGGGCATCGGCATATTGTTCATTGGCTTTTAGGGCCATGCCGTAGTAAAAATTGAGATCGTCATTATCGATCAGGCCACCCTCCAGTGCGCTTTTATAAAAAGGCGTGGCCATGCGCAGCCGGTTTGACATCCGGTAACATTCTGCAATCCGAAAATTGATTTCGTTTTCTTTGCCAATGCCCGAGCTGGTCAATATTTTCTTGTACATTTGGATAGCAGTCTCATATTTTGCACTGAGGAAATTGTCTTCCGCTTTTTTCATGGCTGATTTACAGCCCCCCAAAAACAAAATGCTGACCAGTATTAAGCTGTATCTGTTCATAAAATAGTGATTGAAAAATCAATAAAAGTACGCGCTGATTAACCCTCCTTCACCAACGTCACCATTTCCAACAATTTGCTGATCGTTTTCTCGATCCCGTCGGCCACTTGGCTGATCGAACTTTCCATCATGTAGCAGGGCGAAGTAATAATATTGTTCATGTCATCCTCCAGCACATCGGTGGGGGCGGTCATTACCACTTCAGCCCCGGCCAAGTCAAGGGCGGCACTGATTGCCGGGATGTCATAGGGCGATGGGGCATCGGTGGTACCAACCGTCAATTTGGGCCGCCGTCCGGTACCTTGGAGGGCTTTGGCCACCACGGTCGGCGCAATGCAAACTGCCGCAATGGGCTTGCCCAACTGGGCCATGGCCTGGATAAGGGCACGGACTGCGGGCAAAATAGCACCCTCTGGGCCGGAAACCGCCCACTGAGTCAGGTTTTTGGCGGCCCCAAAGCCACCCGGTAGCACCAGCCCGTCTAAGTCTTTGGCCTCGATCTGGTCCAGTGAGTGGATATTGCCCCGGGCAATGCGCGCCGACTCGACCAGCACGTTCCGCTGCTCGGGCATAACCTCCCCAGTAAGGTGGTTCACCACTTCATGTTGGGCCACGTCAGGGGCCATGCAGACAGCCTCGGCACCCAGCTTGTCCAAAGCTAAAAGAATCAAGACCGACTCATGGATCTCCGAGCCATCATAAACCCCACAGCCTGAAAGCAATACTCCGATTCGCAACCTTGTGTTCATTGGATTTAAAGTCTTTAAGCTGCCCAAAGATACAGCATGAAAAGAAAACCTGTTTACTTTTTGCCCAAAACCTTGGTGGGAATTGTCAATCGCCAAACGAGATCCCTACCCCCCGGGCCGTTTGAACCAAATAAGAATTGATGTCGACCACGTTATAATTGGCCACGGCCAATTGGAGGGGCACAGCCACAATCCTATTGTTTTGATAAGCTACCATTTGGCCAAATTCCCCATTCAGTACCATCTCAAACGCTCGCACGCCAAATTGGGTTGCAAGCACCCGATCAAAAGCCAAGGGAGTGCCCCCCCGCTGCAGGTGGCCCAGCACTGTTTCGCGAATATCGGCCAAGCAGCCTGCCTCGGTGAGTTGTTGCGACAGCCGATAGGCCACCCCGCCCAGCCGCAGGTTTTCGTAGCCCACCACCCCGCTCTGGCGGGCAGTGATGCCCCCTTCCTTGGGTTTGGCGCCCTCGGCCACCACAATATTGGCGAAGCCCTTGCCGTTGGCATAGCGCCCGTTGATCCGGTCGAGCACCTTGTCAATATCATAGGGGATTTCTGGGATGAGGCATACCTCGGCCCCGCCCGCAATGGCAGTGTGGAGGGCGATCCAGCCCGCCGAGCGGCCCATTACCTCCATGATCATCACCCGGTAATGGCTCTCAGCAGTGGTCACCAGTTTGTCAAAGCTTTCCGTCGCAATCTGGACGGCCGTTTGAAACCCGAAGGTAAAATCGGTGGCGGCCAGATCGTTGTCAATCGTTTTGGGCACCCCGATAATGGGCAGCCCTTTTTCGTGGAGGTGCTGCGAAATGCGCTGGGAACCGTCACCCCCGATGCTGATCACCGCTTCCACCCCCAGCGATCGGATGCGCTCGATGAGCTGGTCGGTGATGTCTTGGTTAACCACCGAGCTATCTGGCTGGACCACCGGAAAATTCATGGGGTTGCCCCGGTTGGTGGTTTTGAGGATAGTGCCCCCACGCACGTGGATGCCCGCCACGGCCCGCTTATCGAGCACCATCAAGTCCATCGGATCTTGCAATACTCCATTGAAAGCCTCGATGCTACCAATGATTTCCCAGTCGGGGGTTTGCTGGGCACGTTTGACAATGGCCCGGATCACTGCATTGAGGCCGGGACAATCGCCCCCGCCGGTAAGGACTAAGACTCTTTTTTTCATTTTCAGGCGCTGTTATACACTGCATGATAAGCAAAAAAAGCTGTTATCCTTATCACAGGGGAACTAAAATTTTTGGAAATCACCACCCCGGGCAACTTTATATTGGAAGATTCGTTTTTTTCCCTTAGTTTTAAAGCGTGTTCAGTACTTTCCCTAATCAATATCTCAACTAAAAAATTTCAAAATCAATGAGTCACTTCGCCAAAGTAAAAACGTACCTACAGGAACTGGGCTATGATATTTCCATAGAAGAGGTAGCCGACCAGCTTTATGTGGTAAATGCCCCCGAGGATGGTATTCAAAATCTGGTCATTGATTGCAATGATCCGATCTTGGTCGTTGAGCAACAATTGTTTTCCATCAATGGAGGTGGGGAGAATGGTTTGATTTTTAAGCAGTTGCTTCAGAAAAACCGCGACATAGTGCATGGTGCGTTCACCCTCGATGAAACTGGGACCAAGGTAATGTTCCGCGACACTTTGCAACTGGAGAACTTGGATCTCAATGAATTGGAGGGTTCGCTCAATTCGTTGAAACTTTTGTTGGCCGAATACGCCGAGCAAATGTATAATTTCGCGACCGCGACCACTAAATAAATTTGTCATTAACTCAAAAAAATAATACAACAACAATGGGAATCTTTAGCAGAATTTTTAGCATTGGCAAGTCTGAGGCAAACTCCGCACTTGACAAACTCGAGGATCCAATCAAAATGACCGAGCAGGGCATCCGCGATTTGAAGGAAGACCTGAACAAAAGCTTGCAGGGGTTGGCCGAAATTAAGGCACTGGCCATCCGGGCACGCAATGACAATGTTAAGTACAGTGCCGACAGCAAGAGCTATGAGCAAAAGGCAGTGGCATTGATCCAGAAAGCTGCGGCTGGACAATTGGCCCCCACTGAAGCCGACCGGTTGGCCGGCGAAATGCTCCGCATGAAAGAAAAGTCCGACAGCGAAGCCCTGCGTACCGCCAAAGAAATGACCCAGCACGAAAAAAGTGTATCGATGATGGAAACCAACATCAATACGCTCAAATCCAAAGTCAACACCTACGAGAACGAGCTGCGCACCCTGAAGGCCCGCTCCAAAGTGAGCGAGGCTACCGCCAAGATCAACAAGCAATTGGCTCAGGTCGATTCGGGCAGCACCATGAACATGCTGGAGCGCATGAAGGAAAAAGTGGCCGAACAGGAAGCGCTGGCCGAGTCATACGGGGCCATTGCCCTAGAAAGCAAAACCGTGGATGACGAAGTGGAAAAGGTGTTAGGTCCCAGTTCGGGATCCTCTTCGGAAGCTTTGCTGGCCCTCAAAGCTAGAATGGGCCTGCTCCCGAGCAGCACCGAGAGCAGCAGCACTTCTTCGGATACGCCGCCCGCCGTATAACCCGGCACCTTCCCCTTGCTCACATTAAGCCCCCCAAAGGCAAACAGTCTTTGGGGGTTAGTTTTTTTGGCAGCCAAATAGCGGTGGGACACTGGCACCCAATATAAACCAACCACTTTGGGTTTACCAGCATTTCAGTTTGGCGATTCTATCACTGGCCCATTTGCAGATCAAACCCATCTTGGTATAAATTGCGAGGTAATTCAATATCAATGGGCTACCAGATCACATTCTTGGGCAAACCTCCGCTTAAAAGTTGCTTGCCCGTATGGGTGTGCTGCTTGGTGTTTGGGACGGCCAGTTTGTGGCCGGTTCTGGTGCCCCGGGCCCAAGGCATTGACCATTCTCCCTATTATACGGTTTCTTCTCTGGAAAAAGAATGGATGATCTACGACCGAAAAGTGGGCGAATACGTGCCATTTTTGGCTAAAATCCATTTTGACAAGCGGCAAATCCATTTGCTGGCCAATCCAGACTCACTACCAGCAAAATATGTGAGCATTTGGG
>JAYUVL010000456.1:0-4754 GCA_043754075.1 Cytophagales bacterium
AATGAAAAACCCATTTGGCGTCAGCAGCCACCCAAAACAAAAAGCCGCCCGTTGATTCGGTCAACGGGACGGCTTGGGAGGTCAGAATGAAAATATTGCAGGGCTTAGTTGCGCACCACTTTGCCCTTGAACAGCAACCCTTGGATTCGTTCCAGGGTCTTGGGTTCACCCGTAAGGCTCAAGAACGCTTCGCGCTCCAGATCGAGCAGGTACTGTTCGCTCACCAATTGGGGATAGCTCAGGTCGCCGCCAGCCATCACAAAGGCCACTTTTTCGGCAATCTTAGCATCATGCTCGCTCACAAAGTTGCCATAGCGCATGCTCACAATGCCGGTGCGGAACAAGGCCAGGGCCGATTTGCCCAGCACCTTGATGTCTTTGCGCATCACTGGCTTGGAGTAGCCCGCTTCGGCCAACCGAATGGCCGCCCGCTTGGCATCGGCCAGCAGGTGCGCCCGGTTGAGGGTAATGCCATCCGTGCGGCGGATGTAGCCCATATCGATGGCTTCGTGGGCCGATGTGGACACTTTGGCCATGGCGATATTCATGAAATATTCTTGTAAGCGGTTGAGTTCCACATCCCCTTTGATGTAAAGGTCAGAGGCGCGCAGGGTCATTTCCTTGGTGCCTCCCCCAGCGGGGATCAGTCCCACTCCCACTTCCACCAACCCCATGTATGTCTCGGCATGGGCTTGGATATGGTCAGCGTGGAGTTGGAGTTCGCAGCCGCCGCCCAAGGCAAGGCCCGAGGGGGCTGTTACCACGGGAATGGCCGAGTAGCGGGCCCGCATCATGGTGTTTTGGAAAGCCGCGATCGAGAGGTTGATTTCGTCAAACTCCTGGTTGCTGGCCGCCATAAAAAGCATGGCCAAGTTGGCCCCAGCCGAAAATTGTGGGGCTTCGTTGCCAATGATCAGCCCCCGGAAGTTTTCCTCCGCCTTGGCAATGGCCACATTGATCCCCTCGATCACTTCGGGGCCAATGCTGTTCATTTTGGTATGGAACTCCAGCAGCGCAATACCATGCCCGGTGTCCATGAGCGTGGCTCCGGCATTGCCCCAGATTTTGCTGGTCGGGCGGATGTTGTCCAACAAGATAAACCCTTCCGAACCGGGGATGGGCCGGTAGCTCTGAGTGGCAATGTCATAAAACTTACGGATTCCACCTTCTACCTTATAAAAACTTTCGTGGCCGGCCGCCAACATGGCGCCTACCCAAGGGGCCGGCGTTTCGCCCGCTTCGGCCATTTTGGCGGCCGTGGTGCGTACGCCCAGCACGTCCCAGGTCTCAAATGGGCCCAGTTCCCACGCGAAGCCCGCGCTCACCGCTTGATCGATGCGGTAAAGTTCATCGGCAATTTCGGGGATCCGGAACGAGCAGTACTTGAACAGATCATAAAAAGTGGCCCGATAAAAAGTACCGGCCTTGTCTTCGGCGTTCACCAGTTGGGGGAGCCGGTCTTTCACATTTTCAAGGTCTTTCACCTTGCCAACGCTCTCGAACCGGGGCTTGCCCTGCGGTTCATATTCTAGGGTTTTCAGGTTGAGGGTCAAGATCTCACTCTTGCCATCCGCGCCTTTCACTTTCTTGAAAAAGCCTTGGCCGGTTTTATCGCCCAGCCACTTGCGGTTGCTCAGTTCCTGTACAATGGCCGGCAATTTGAAGGCATCGCGGCTTTCATCTTGGGTCAGGGCGGCATACAGGTTGTTGCTCACGTTGACGGTGGTGTCCAGCCCCACTACATCCGAAGTGCGGAAGGTGGCCGACTTGGCCCGGCCGATGATTGGCCCGGTGAGGGCATCCACTTCGTCGATGGTCAGGTCGGCGGTTTCTAGTTTGTGCATGGCCGACATCATGCTGTACACCCCGATGCGGTTGGCAATGAAGGCGGGGGTGTCCTTGCACAGCACGGTATCCTTGCCCAAGAACAGCGACCCGTAGTGCATCAAAAAATCGACCACTGATTGGTCGGTTTTGGGGCTGGGGATGATCTCGAGCAGTTTCAAGTACCGGGGTGGGTTGAAGAAGTGGGTCCCGCAGAAATTGGCTTGGAAATCCTCAGTGCGCCCGTCGGTGAGCAGGTGCATGGGAATGCCCGAGGTGTTGGAAGTGATCAGTGAGCCGCGTTTCCGAAACTTTTCTACTTGGTCATAGATCTGCTTTTTGATGTCCAACCGCTCCACGACTGCTTCCAGCACCCAGTCACATTCGGCAATGCCTTTCATGTGGTCGGTGAAGTTGCCGGTCTTGACCAGCGCGGCTGCCTTGGCCTGATACACTGGCGAAGGGCTGCCCTTGAGCGCGGCTTGCAGGGCATCATTGACAATCCGGTTGCGCACTGCGGCGGCATCGGTGGTCAATCCTTTGGCTGCTTCGGCCGCATTTGGCTCGGCCGGCACGATGTCCAACAGCAACACTTCTACCCCAATATTGGCAAAGTGGCAAGCAATGCGCGAGCCCATTACCCCTGAGCCGAGAACGGCCACTTTCTTTATTGTCCGGTTTTTCATCTAATGTATGGGTTGTTGATTGATTATTTTCAATTTGGTCAAGTAAAAGTTGCGCCAAACGGGGCGGTGCCCAGCCTCCGGCGTTGCGTCTTGGATTACGGCGGTTGATAACTGCCGTGAAAGTTACCAACTTTCTTTTCTGTTGCTGCAAAGCGGATGATTTTGAGAACCCAACTCCCCGCTATTCCCAGTGTTTGAGAAGTCCGGCTTCTTTGGCCCGTTTGGCGGTCGGCGGATAATCGTGCAACTGTTTCAACATTTCATTTACTTCCGCTTCAAATTCAATATAATAATCTTCGTGTATTTTCTTGAGTTTTGCTAGTGCGAAAACGGCTTTTTTGACTACATATTCGGCAAAATTATCAGCTCGCTTTTGTTCGTCCTTGAGCATGGCGGCGTTGGATCCCCGGAATGCTTCGTTGACCAGGGCCACCGTGAGGGAAACCTCGCCGTGCTTGTCCTTGGTCACTTTCACATGGCGGCCAATGGCCCCACTGAAATCGCGCAGGGCCATCATCAGCCAACCGGGGGTGTCAAAATCATACTTGCTGATCTTGGCAATTTCTTGGTGAAGTTCCGCCCGGCGGGCCTCAGTATCTGCCTCGTCCTCGAGCAATTGGTGGTGGAGCTTGGCCACCAGCAGGGGATCTTTGGCCACCAGCTTCAACAACAACTTGTCTTTTTCAGGCTCCGGCATGGCCTGCAGCGCCTTTTTAAGTTCATCGGTGATTTTTACCCCTGCCATTGCGCTTGCTTTGTTGTCCTTTGTTGATTTGGGCTGTAAAAGTAATAAATGGCTCGAGAAAGCCAGCGTGGGTGGAGAAAAATATTATGCGTGCATAATATTTGGGGCGGTAAGTGAGGGTGGCCACCTAGTCGTCGTTGATGAATCAGTGTCCAGGTGTACGGGTCTGATCGTGAAGGTAAACGATGACTATCATTCGGTCGCGACCACATTGCTCTTCTCCACCAAAGCGGGGTTTCGATTTATCGTTAAGCCTTGGTGGCCAATTGCCGTAAGTAGGTTGTTTGCCCGAAAAAGTTGCCAAAACGATTTCTAGCGGCTTTTATTGCGTGACTGCAAAATTAATATCAACAAATCTTTGGAAATGATAATCGTTCACTCTAATTTTAGGCCACATTTTTTACTATCTAAAACCTCTTCTTTTATGGAAAGTCCAAGAGTACCTAATAAAATCCCCCGATCACTGGCCAAAGAGTACGCCACAAACTGGAAAGATAGCCATGGCAGTTTTCCCGGTAAACCTGAAGTGAGCCCGAAATACTGGGTCTTTAATTGGTCGGACCTCAAAGAACTGATAGATGATACAGTTAATGCTTGTGAAGATTCCGATACCACTCTTTTGGCCGCCGTCCGAATTTACTTGGGTTGCAAAAGGCAGTATGTGAGTAGTAAGGATCTGGAAGAATGCACGAGTGTGGAAGATTTTGTGATGCTGGCCGTGCCAGTGATAGTCAAAACCGTTAAGGGTGAGGACAGACTGGAAGAGCAAGAAGTGGTAAATAAGCAGGTAGTGATTTCAGAGAAAGTGATTTCGTTTGGTCAAGCAAACCCTTCGCTCGACGTTTGGAACAATATCAATGCCCTCATCCGCCCCAACGGAAATATTGTTTCAAAGCGAGTGCAAGAGTATTTTGACATTTATGAGAAAAATAATGTCAGCAAAGATAAGCCACGGCGTGATCGCCGGATCGCCAATGACAATGACCAGCAGATTTTTTCTTGGCGGGTAGACATTGACGACCTTTTTGATATTTACGATTCTCAAGCCGAAAATAAAGACAAACAACTCGTTTTCCGGTTGGGCCGCAAATTCAGCGGTGGCGTTACCCTCATTTCGGTGGCTTATTTCAATGGCTTGGCCCGGGCCAGCGCGCCAGTGCTGTTCGCCCAGCAGCGTGAACGTCCCATGGTGAATAGAAGATCACTAGAAGAGGAGGCTCCAGAGGTTTCTGCTCCAGCCTCATCTGCTGATACAATGTCAAGGTTAGCACTGGACATGACTGAGGTGTTTTTAAATGATTACTACCCCCCTGACCCCCCTGTAAGTGGTGATCGGAGTTTACACAACTAACGATAAATCCTCGGCGCATTTTCCCTGATTTGGCCAGTATTTGACCGCTCTCTACTTACACTGTGCGTTGAAAGGTAAGCTCAATAAATTCACATGGCACTTTTTTGGTGGATTTGGTACCTAATCGTGGCCATTTCTTGGTTTGGTG
>JAYUVL010000457.1:0-4860 GCA_043754075.1 Cytophagales bacterium
GTCACCAAATTTGAACTAGAGAATGTCTATCTCAACATTGCGGTGCGCGAGCGTGCCCGCCTCTCCCGTTGGGTGTTTGAGGGCATTCGCAAAGGCCAGCAGGAGACTGTATCCGAAAAGCTGAAAAATGTGGTGGTCAAGGGGCGCATTATCAACGATGCCCTGATCCGAAACGTGGAAACCAAGATCCGCAGTTTTTATGAGGAAAAAGGGTTCCGCAATTCCAAGATCCAGATAACCCAGCGCAAAGATTCCATCTATGGCCGCAATTCCAACCATGCCTACCTGTTGATCAACATCGATAAAGGCGCCAAGGTCAAGATCAACCAGATCGAGGTGGAAGGAGTCGAGCAGATGAAAGTGGCCAAGGTGTTGCGAAAAATGAAGAAGACCAAGGCCAAAGGTTTTCAACTGGCCAAAATTTTCACCCCTTCCAAATTTATCAAGGCAGAATTTGAGAAGGACAAGGGCTTTATCATGGATTATTACAGCAAGAACGGCTACCGAAATGCCTCGATTGAACTGGATTCAGTGTACGATCATGATGCAAATTCGGTTAACATAAAACTGAAAATCCACGAAGGGAACAAGTTTTTCTATCGCAGCATCAAGTGGGTGGGCAACTATATGTATTCCGATACGTTGTTGAACAAAGTATTGGGCATTACCAAAGGAGACGTTTACAACCCCGAAGAATTGAACAAACGGCTCAATTTTAGCCCCACTCAGCAAGACATTACTTCCATCTACATGGACGATGGGTATTTGTTCTTCAGTGTGGAACCAGTGGAGGTACAAGTGGACGAAGATTCGATCGACATAGAGATGCGCATCTTCGAGGGCGAGCAGGCTAATATCAACAAGATCGTGCTCAAGGGCAACACCCGCACCAGCGATCACGTGGTGCTGCGCCAGATCCGGACCTTGCCCGGCAACAAGTTCAGCCGGGCCGACTTGATCCGTACCCAACGGGAATTGGCCACGCTCGGTTACTTTGACCCAGAGAAGATCACCATCAACCCGGTGCCCAACATGGCCGATGGTACTGTGGATATCCATTTTGGCGTGGAAGAAAAACCAAGCGACCAGATTGAACTTTCGGGTGGCTGGGGTGGAGCCTTCGGTTTTGTGGGTACCCTAGGTTTGGTGTTCAACAACTTCTCCGCGCGTAAAATCCTCGATGTCAAATCTTGGAAACCGCTTCCCCAAGGCGATGGCCAACGTTTACAATTGCGCTTGCAAGCCAACGGCCGGTTTTTCCAAAACTATTCCATCACCTTTACCGAGCCTTGGATGGGCGGGCGCAAACCCCACTCGTTCACCGTCAGCCTCAACCACTCGGTGTCCCGCACGGGCGGGCGCAACTTGGGCGGGTTTGGTGGCCCTGGGTTTGGCGGCACCAACTTGGGTGGCCTGCTCCAGATCACCGGGGCCACGGTGAGCTTTGGGCGGTTGCTTAAAGTGCCCGATGACTGGTTCAGCATGAGCCACTCGTTGAGCTATCAGTACTATAACCTCAAGGATTTCCCCGGGTTCGGGGCCATCAGCAACGGCCAGTTCAATAACCTGACGTTCAACACCACCATTTCGCGCAACAGTATCGACAACCCGCAATACCCCCGCGAAGGGGCCAACGTGAGCCTCAGCGTGAGTGCCACCCCCCCTTATTCGCTGATTACCGGCACACAAGAAGCGTTGGTCAATGGCACCACCCAGTGGATTGAGTACCACCGTTGGATGTTTGACAATACTTGGTTCTTGAAGATTGCCGGCAATTTGGTGCTGCGGGCCAGCGCCCACATGGGTTTCATGGGCCGTTACAACCCCAAGATTGACACCAGCCCCTTTGAGCGGTTTGTATTGGGCGGTAGCGGGTTGACCATCAACAACTTCCTGCTCGGCACCGAAATCATCGCTTTGCGTGGATACCAAGACAACTCGCTGCGCCCATTGGAAGCCGATGGCAACGGCGGTTTGCGCTACAACCAGCAGGGGGCTGGCGGTATTGTGTACAACAAGTTTGTGCTGGAGATGCGCTATCCTGTGTCGCTCAACCCATCGGCCACCATTTTCTTGCTCACTTTTGCCGAGGGCGGCAACAACTGGGGCAATTTTGCCGACTTCAACCCGTTTGAACTCAAGCGTTCGTTGGGGGTCGGGGCTCGGATCTTCATGCCCGCCTTTGGTTTGTTGGGCATTGACTGGGCTTATGGCTTTGATCAGATTCCCGGCAACCCGGGTGCCAGTGGGGCACAATTTCACTTTACCATCGGCCAGCAAATCCGTTAATGGCGAGCTGGCCGAACTGGCCGTTTCACTTGATCTTTTTCTTTAAGTTATGCAGCAAGGTTTACCATTTCAACTTAAAATCGCTTTCAACATGCAAAAGCTAACTTTGGTTTTACTGGTATGCCTGCTCGCTCTGCCCGCCCATGCCCAGCGTTTTGGCTACATCGACTCGCAGGTGATCATGGAAAAAATGCCCGAATATGTCCAAATGGAGGAGGAGATGGACAAACTGGTGGAGCAGTGGAAAAAGGAAATCGCCGACAAACAAGTTGGCCTGCTCAAAGCGCGCACCGATTTTGAAGCTGAACGGGTGCTGTTGACCGAAGAACTCAAACAACAGCGCTTGGCCAGCATTGGCAAAATGGAAAAGGAAGTGATGGATGCCCAAACCAAAATCTTTGGCTACGACGGCCTCATGTACCAAAAACGCCAAGAATTGCTCAAAGTGATTTTGGAAAAGATCTATGAAGCCACCAAAAAGATAGCCATGAAACGCCGGATCGCCACCATTTTTGATCGGGCCAGCGATTTGAGCATGATCTTTTGCGATCCCCAGCACAATTATACCGAAAACGTGATGGAGGAATTGGGGATAGCCGAAAAAGAAGGGGCTAGTGGCCAAGGTGCGGGCACTTCTGGAACCGGAAATGCCGACAAGGCCGGAACCACGGGGGAGGGTGACAAAAAGCCTGTCCCCGACAAAAAGAACTGAGAAACGCCACTAGGAGATATTACTTCACTATATTTGTGGCTACATATCTTTGGTGCGTTTATTGTAAGATTTTGTTCAAACTATTCTATTTTACGATTTAAAAATCCATACCATCTCACATGAAGAAGAATTTTGTTGTTGCACTCGTTGCCATTTTCGTGCTGTTGAGTTCTGCTGCTTTTGCCCAAATCAAAGTCGGCTATACCAATGCAGACGATATTTTGAGTGCCCTTCCCGAAGCTAAGACCATTGAAACTGAGCTAAAGACATATTCTACCCAAATCCAGACTGAGTTGGAGAAAAAACAACAGGATCTCCAAAAAAAGTACCAAGAATACCTTGCAGCAGTTCAGACTGGCAATATGGCCCCCAGCGTTCGCGAATCGAAAGAAAAGGAATTGCAGTCGCTCCAGCAGTCACTGCAAGAGTTTCAAGAAAAAGCCCAGCAAGACGTACAAGCCAAGCAACAAGCGCTCCTGACCCCGGTGTATGATAAAATCCAGAATGCAATTGATGAAATTGCCAAAGCTGATAATTACGATCTCATCCTTACCTCTGGTGCTGGATCGGTGCCCATTATATTGTTTGCCAAAGACGAATATGATGTAACCAACAAAGTCATTGTCAAACTCGGTGGTAAGCCTATTGACAAAAATGCTGTGCCCGCCGCCAACAATGGTGGTGGGGCTGGGGCAAAACCTGCCGCTAACCCAGGCACTGGCAAACCTGCCAACGGCAAGAACTAGTTCCATTCAATGACTCACCAAAAAACGTGTTGGATCTACATCCGGCACGTTTTTTCTTTTATCTTTGCCAATAAATTATTATCGCGATGAACTTTGAAATCAAAGGCAAATTAATTGTCCAATACGACACCCAGCAGGTGACCGACAAATTCAGGAAGCGTGAGTTTGTGCTCGAGATTCCCAACGGGGCTTACGCCGAGTCGGTTAAGTTCCAGCTTACCCAAGACAAATGCAGCCTAATTGATGGCTTTAAAGTGGGCGATGAAGTGAAAGCATTCTTTGTATTGCGGGGCCGGCCATACAGCAAAGGCGGGGAAACTACCTATTTCACCAACCTCGAAGCGTGGAAAGTAGAGAGTGCTGCCCCTGCTGCCCAGCAGGTCAAGCCCGAAACCCGTTTTGAAGCTGACAACACCAGCGGTTTCACTTTCCCCACCCAAGAGGCCAGTGCAGACGACTTGCCTTTTTAATCGGCACGAAAAATTGGAGTAGCGAGGGGTAGGATCTCAATTCTGCCCCTTTGTCATGTGGGCCTGTCAGTTTTTCCGATAATAGCGAAATGGAACAATAATGGCCCACTGTCATACTAATAGTCACGTGGCGAGTCTTCTCGCGCACTATTTATTTTCTCATTAAAGTCAACCAATAAAATCAGTTTAGCCATGCAGGAAAAAGGAACGATCTCAATTCACACTGAGAACATTTTCCCGATTATTAAAAAATTCCTTTACTCTGATCACGAGATTTTTTTGCGTGAATTGGTGTCCAACGCAGTGGATGCCACTCACAAACTCAAAAGTTTGGCCATGTCTGGCGAATTTGCCGGCGAGATTGGCAGTACCAAGATTATTATCGCCCTGGACGAGAAGGCCAAGACCATCACCATTTCCGATCAAGGGATTGGGATGACTGCCGAGGAGATCAAAAAATACATCAACCAAATCGCTTTTTCTGGCGCCAAGGAATTTTTGGCCAAATATCAGGACAAAGAAGATGCTAAGAACCTGATTGGTCAGTTTGGCTTAGGGTTTTATTCAGCCTTTATGGTGGCGGGACAAGTTGAGCTCGTGACCCTCTCCTACCAAGCAGATGCACAGTCTGCCAAGTGGACTT
>JAYUVL010000458.1:0-2991 GCA_043754075.1 Cytophagales bacterium
AAGTTTTTGGGGCCATCTTTTTTGTGTCGTTGATCATCATACTCGGGCTCACGTATTCTCTGCAACATTACATTGCCGCGCCCATTATTACTTTGACCAACATGGCAAAGTTGGTTTCCAGCAACCCCAGTCGCCTGCTGAGCCCGTTGGACGAAGACCGCAAAGATGAACTGGGGCAATTGTTGCATAGTTTTGTTGAGATGGTGGGCACCCTCCAGCAACAACAAGAGGCATTGATTTTGGCCAAGGAACAAGCCGAACAGTCATCGCGGGCCAAGGAACAGTTTTTGGCCAACATGAGCCACGAGATCCGTACCCCCATGAATGCCGTGCTGGGCATGACTGATTTTCTGCTCGACTCCTCCCCCACCCCGGTGCAAAAACAGTACTTGGAGGTGATAAAAAGTTCGGCAGACCACTTGCTGGTAATCATCAACGATATTTTGGATCTGACCAAAATTGAGTCAGGCAAACTTTCAATTGAGGAAAGAGTCGTCAATCTTCCCTTGATTGTCCAAAATATCATTATTTCCAATAAACAAAAAGCGGAGAAAAAGGGACTGAAAGTTATCGTAGATTTTACCAAAGAGGTGCCCGCCAATTTCATTGGTGATCCTGTACGCCTTAATCAGTTGTTGCTCAACCTGTTTTCCAATGCCATTAAGTTTACCGAAATCGGCGAGATAATCCTTGGGGCCAAACTCCTGCACCGTGACAGCGACAAAGTGCAATTGGAGTTTTTTGTCAAAGATACTGGCATTGGCATTCCAGAGGACAAGCTGGGCATTGTGTTCTCCACCTTTACGCAAGCCACCAACGATACTACGCGCAAATATGGCGGCACAGGATTGGGCCTGTCCATTTGCAAACAACTGGTAGAACTGCAAGGGGGCACGATCGGGGTGGAAAGCAAAGTGGGAGTGGGCAGCTATTTTTGGTTCCGGCTCACCTACCGCTGTCCACCTGAAACTGACCCCAAACCCCTCAACCGCGAAATCCCCAAGCAGGCCCTTGTGGCTGGAAAGCCACCCAATGCTCAAGTCAAAGGCAGGGTGCTACTGGTGGAAGACAATGACTTTAACCGAATGCTGGTGGTCGGGCTGCTCAAAAAGTGGGATTTGGGGGTAGAAACCGCCGAAAATGGCCGAATTGCGCTCCAAAAATTGCAAGAAAGCGACTTTGATGTCATTCTGATGGACTTGCAAATGCCCGAGATGGATGGCTATCAGGCTACCCGCATTATCCGCCAAGAATTTAGTGAGCCCAAAAGATCGACCGCCATCATTGCCATGACTGCCTCGGCCCTGCGTGGCGATGTGGAAAAGTGCTTGGCCATCGGGATGGATGATTTTGTTGCCAAGCCCTTTGACAAAAAAATATTGCACGAGAAGCTGTTGGCCCGGATCCGGCAACAACACCCCGAAGACTAGCCCAAACACTGGGTCATATATTAACCCGCAACTGGCGGATGAGCGCCGACATGTCTTTGGGATACGGCGCCTCAACAGTCAGCGATTGACCCGCCAAGTCACTAAAAGTGAGCGAAAATGCGTGAAGTGCCACCCTTCCAATGAGGGGTTGCTCGTCGGTTCCTTTTTTGAGGTTAAAATCCCGCTTCAATTGCGACAGGTACAAATTATGCCCGCCATATTGCAAATCGCTGACAATGGGTGCTTTGAGGCACGACAAGTGAATGCGGATCTGGTGCATCCGCCCGGTCAGGGGCCAGCACTCCACCAAAGTATGCCGTCTGAAAACTTCCTTGGTAATGAATATCGTTTCGGCTTCTTTGCCCTCTTCGCGGTCAATGCGCACCGTGCCGTTGGTCAAGGGCAAAATGGGCAAATAGACACTCACTCCTTCAAATTCGTGGATGCCCTCAGTCACCGCATGATAGCGTTTTTTCACTTGCCGGTGCTCAAACTGCATCGCCAAATTACGGTACGCCTCCGGGTTTTTGGCAATGGCCAGGATACCCGAGGTTTCTTTGTCCAACCGATGGCACACTTGGGCATCTTCCCAGTATTGCTTGGCCAGCCGGAGAATGCCGAGCGCTGGCGAATTGCGCTCATCGAGCGTGGAAATGTGGGAAGGCTTGTTGATCAGGATATAATCGCGATCTTCATGGACTATCAATTGGGCAAAATCAATTTTCATTCGTCAGGGTATTGAAGGCGCAAAACTACGCCTTTCGCGAGCCAAAGGCAATGTTTGGCCCCGAATGAGCAAAAAAGGTAAAAACGCAACTCAAGTCGGATCGACTGGCGAGAAAACCTTGTTTTGGCGGGTAGGCCAATCGGCCCGAAAAGGTGATCTGGCGGTGACTGGGCCTGGTTATCCATTGTCCGACAACCCTATCGGGGTGAAATATTGGTAGCCGGGGGTGAGCCCCCCCGACCGCAATGGCCCCACGTCCCCAGCCCAACAGGGGTGGCATCATCTCATGCCACCCCTGTTGGGTTGATTTTCCCTCAATGCCCTTGGGCTGTAAATATTGCACCCCTCCGGGGTTATTGGTGGGACAAGCCCACGGTTTCAAGCTTGCCCGCAAACAGGCCAAAATATTGTTTTCTGAACATATCAAACAATTGACCATTGAGTGGCTAAAAAGTTGTTTTCCCAAAAATAGCAGCCAGCATAAAATCAATCTTCTTGTAATCAGCAAGTTACCATTTTAGTGCAAAATCGCCATTGACCTGTCCGATTGTGCAAGCTTGCCTTTTTGTTTTAGCTTTGTTGGAATAAAATCACTGCCTACCATCCAACTACCAACCCCATGTCTAACCTCCTCGGTGTGATTCCGGCCCGCTACGCTTCTAGCCGTTTTCCGGCCAAAATGTTGGCCCCCATTGCGGGCAAGTCCATGATCCGGCGCGTGTATGAGCAATGTGCGCAGGCCAAGTGCTTGGCCCATTTGGTGGTCGCGACCGACCATCCCGCTATCGAGGCCGAAGTGCGCTCATTTGGTGGCCAAGTGGTGCGCACCCAGCC
>JAYUVL010000459.1:0-13445 GCA_043754075.1 Cytophagales bacterium
TTGTTCCATTGCTTGGGCGACCAATACGAAGCGGTCGCCCGGCAGAACTTGGCAAGGGAGATAGCCACTTATGGATAGGTTGCGCTTGAGGACCGAGCGGGAATTGGTTTTGGGCCCGGCCCGTCACTGCTCCCAAAAGGCACTTGATTGGGAAATAATGACGGTAAAATCAATGAAAAATCAATAATTTCTCACGAAATATCCACCATGTCCTGGTTCCAAAATTTAATTATTCATGATTGAACTTTTTTCGGTTTGATCTATCTAATTTTATAGGCTTTTCAAAGTCACTGCTAAAACCGTCCATTCCTCGCTTCCAACGTACAAACTTATGCCAATGATTGATGCTTATACCCAATCGTTATCCGCCGCTGAATCGGCCCATTTGCTCCGGCGGGCAACGTTTGGGCCTAATCCGGCGCAAATTCGCAACTATACTGGTTTTAGGGCCAGTGTAGCCATTCCCAACTTACTAGCCGATCAACCGATTCCACCCGGCCCCCTCCACCCCACCGGGGGGCAGACTTGGCACAACCTGCCATTCCTCGATACAGACGAGGGCCAGCGCATCAACTCGCTCAAGGGCTGGTGGACGGGCCTAATGGCTAACCAAAATACTGTATCAGAAAAGATGGTGCTGTTTTGGCAAAACCATTTTGTGTCGTCCCTTTCCACGGTCAACGATGCGCGGTTGATGTATCGCCAACTGGATTTGATCCGGCGCAACGCCCTGGGCAATTTCCGTACACTGGTGGTGGAGATCACCAAAGATGCGGCCATGTTGCTCTATCTGAACGGCAACTCCAACGTGGTTGGCCGCCCCAACCAAAACTATGCCCGGGAGCTCCAGGAATTGTTTACCATTGGCCGGGGCAATTACACCGAAGACGATGTGCAAGCCGCCGCCCGCATATTGACTGGCTGGCGGGTAGCGGGCTACCGCGTTACCACCACTCCTGACATCACGACCAGTTTTACCGCTAACCTCCACGACACGGCCGACAAGCAGTTTTCTGCCTCCTACCAAAACACCCTGATCAGGGGCCGGCGCGATGCCACCGCTGGTGAGGTGGAACTGGGCGAGCTGGTGGACATGATCCTCCGCCAGCCCGAAACCGCCCGATTTATTTGCCGTAAACTCTATCGCTGGTTTGTCAATTTTGACATTACACCCCAAGTAGAACGGGAATTTATTGAACCACTGGCCAAGATATTTCGGGATGGTCGGTATGAGATCAAGCCGGTGCTGGCTGCCCTGTTCCAAAGCGAGCACTTTTATGACCGCAATGTGCGGGCGGCAATCATCAAATCGCCGATGGATCTGGTGTTGGGCACGTTTCGGATGTTTGGCCAAGCAGTGCCCGACATGGCCACCCAGACTGCGGCATTCTACCAATACACCAACTACGCTTGGCAGCGGTCCCGCGAGTTGCAGATGGACATCTTGGATCAGCCCACGGTGTTTGGCTGGCGACCTTATTACGATACCGGTTTTTATGACATCTGGATCAGTTCCACCACCCTCACGCTGCGCAACTCGTTCACCGATGTGATGGTGACAGGCAATCAGCGGGTGGGAACCAACCGGTTGGGCATTGATACGATTAGCGTGGCCCAGTCGGCTCCCAACGCTGCCGATCCCGAAGCCTTTGTAAATTATTTGGACGAGATTCTTTTTGCCACCGATCTGTCCAAGGTTCAGAAAGATTTTCTGATCGATCAAGTGCTGATCACTGGCGGCAACCCCCGCTATGACTGGACGCTGGAATGGAACGAGTTCCTCCGCACGCCGACCAACGCCGTCCGCCGGGCGAGCGTGAAAATGAAACTGGATTCCCTGGTGTTGTACATGTTGCGCATGGCAGAATATCAAGTGGCTTAATCATCAACCTATTCCAAACGCTGACAAGAGATTATGAAACGCAGAGATTTCTTTACCACCGCAACTTCCTCCTTTTTTCTCCCCGTGCTCCTCGACGGGTTTGGGGCCAAGGCCCTCAATCCAACTTCGCCGTTCATGAAGGCGTTGTTCGATATAGCTAATGCCAGTGATCGCATCTTAGTGGTCATCCAACTCAACGGTGGCAACGACGGACTCAACACCGTGCTGCCGCTGGATCAGATGGAAGTATATAACCGGGCCAACATGCGCCAGAGCATCGCCATCCCCGAAAACCGCATTTTGAAGCTCAACGGCAATGCCGGCGCGGGCTTGCACCCAGCCATGACCGCCATGCAACGGATGTACAACGATGGCGAATTGGTGATCCTCCAGGGGGTTTCCTATCCCCAGCCGAACTTATCGCACTTCCGGGCCAGCGACATTTGGTTCACCGCCAGTGATTCGGACAAGACCGTGCCCACTGGCTGGCTGGGCCGCTATCTGGACAACCGCTTCCCCAAATATCCGGTCGAATACCCCAACCCCCGGATGACCGATCCGTTGGCCATCCAGATTGGGGCCATTCCTTCTTCGGCTTTCTTGGGGAGCACCACTTCCATGACTGTCGTACTGCAAAACCCCGATACTTTTGCCCGATTGGTGGGCGACAAACCCAATGTGCCGGACAATGTGGATCTACCGGCGGGCTATGCCGGGCAACGGATTTCTTTTATCCGCCAGCAGCAAATCTCTACCGTGGCCTTTGCCGGCCAAATCCGCCGGTCGGCGGAGCGCGGCAGGAACATGGCCACCTACCCTACCGGTAACAGCCTGGCCGACCAGCTCCGCATTGTGGCCCGATTGATCCACGGCGGGCTGCAAACCAAGGTGTATTACGTGTCAATTGGCGGGTTTGACACCCACGCGGGCCAGACCGACGCCAACGACACCACGACTGGGCCGCACGCCAACCTTTGGCGCAATGTCTCGGAAGGCATTGCCGCTTTCCAAAACGATTTAAAACTGCAAGGAATGGACAACAAAGTAGTTGGCATGACCTTCTCCGAGTTTGGGCGCACAGTGGCCGCCAACGGCAGCCGGGGCACCGATCACGGGTCTTCGGCCCCCCAGTTTGTCTTTGGCAAAAACCTCAAGGGTGGCATGATTGGCCGCTCGCCCAGTATGACCGACCTGGACAGTGGCCGCCTGAAAATGCAGTTCGATTTTCGGCAAATTTATGCCACGCTGATCCGCGATTGGTTTGGCACCGCCCGCACCACTACCAATGAAGTGATGCTGCGCGAGTTTGGTACGTTGCCCATTTTCAACGACATCGTAACCGCCTTTGACGATAAAGTGTACAACGAGAAAAATCTGCGCGTTTATCCCAACCCGACTTCGGCCATGATCATGGTGGAATCAGAAGCTTTGGCAACCAATGCCGGCGCAGTGCGCGTGATGGACATGAGCGGGCGCGAAATAATGCGCCGCAACCTGATGGCCGGCCAACAGCGGGTACAACTGGACGTGAGCAAGCTCCCGGCCGGCAATTATGTAGTCCAACTGGAAGCGGGCAAGAAAGGCTTCACCAGCCAACTGGCAGTGGTGCACTAGGTTTAGCGATTTTTCTTTGTTGCCAAAAAGGGCCGCCCATTTCTGGGCCGCCCTTTTTGGCTCTTGGGGCATTGGGCGGTTAAAACTGTACGGCCTGATTGCGCGAGGTCCGGGAAATGGATTGGCTCACCAAACCGATCATCCGGCGGATCTCATCGCCCGAAGTGCCCACCTTGGCCAATAGTTCAATGCCCATGTCTTTTTGGGCCTTTTGAAAATTGGCGGCTACCCCCACGCCAAACAACACACTGGCAAAAGAAAACACATTTTGCTCGTCATTTAGCAAGGTGTCGATCGTTTGCTTTACCCGGCTGGCTTTCTGGTGGGAACTGTTGTCCTCCCCATCTGTGATCACAAACAGCAACGTCTTGGTATTGACCCCCGACCGGGCCAAGTTATGGCGGTAGGCCAAGGCATTTTCCAGGCCTTTCACTACCGCGTCGTAGAGGGCAGTGCCGCTCCCAGTCGGGGTAAAGTGCATGGCGGGCAGTTGGGCAATGGGCTGAAACCCGCTGCGCACCCGCACGGTATCGTTAAACTCAACCACCGAAACCATCAACTGATCCACTTGGTGAGAATCCTGCATACTTTGCACAAAATCGGCGAAGGCGTAGTTGAGTTCGCTGATATAACTGCTGACCGAAGGCGAAATATCCACCACAAAAACGGCGTTGATCGTTTCGTCCACCTGCACCTCGGCGGGGTCGAAATTGCCGTAGGTCAAACTAAAATCTAAATTATCGAAAGTTTCCATGTCCTTGACGTTGTGAGAAAGGGTTGTTTTTAGTGTAGTGAAACTCATTTAGTGTCCCTTGAAACCACCTAGAGAACATCGGTAGTGCGGCCAAAACGGATGCCCTGGCGCTTGGCTTCTTCGTAGATCGGATTGCCAAGGTGACTCATTCCGGGCACATCGCTCATGCAGTCCTCCAAAACAATGATTTTTTCGGCCAAATTTGGCGCGTATTCCATCGCTTGCCGCAAACTGGTGGCTACACAATGACTTTTGGCCTCGCCCGCCAAATAAACCTGCTGGTAGTTTTCCAGCGTACTGATCAAAGCTTGGTTCAACTGGGTTTCGGGGCGGTCAGGAACGGGAATTTGGGCCATAAAAATCCCAAAGTGTTCGGTGAGCGGATACGTTCCCTTGGTCACGGCTTGGTACCATTTGCCCTCGCGGGTCCAAGTGCGCAACGCATCGAGCAGTTGATCGTCCAGCGCGGCCCCTTTGGATCCGATTAGGCAGTGTTCGGGCCAGATAAAGTGCGGAAACTGGCCCTGCGCCTCCAGTGCGGTCAAGTATTTGATCGCCTCTTGGGGATAAAACCGGGGTGACCAGCGGCCCGCTTGCACTTCGGCCAGGGTGATCTGGGTAAATGGGGCGGGAAATTGGCCATCTTTGTCCATCCAGAACGAAGGGTGCGAAATGTCATTCACGGGATGGCTGTCCAGCGTGACGCAAATGTGATCCAGTTGGGCCTGATTGGTCAAAATAAAGCGACAGAGGTTTTGCATATCTTCTGCTGCCCCGGGCACAAACAAGGCGCCGTTGGGGTTACAGAAATCGTATTGGGCATCGATAACGAGCAGTGCATTCTTCTTTCTCATGATTTGTTACAGTTATGGATTTTACGTCAGAAATCAAGCGACTCGCCTGTTCAATTCCTTTCGTTAAGGATCTAAACGTAAAAATCACACGAAGGTTTGTGTATTTAGTACACTTTTAAAATATATTTTTTAGCGCGCAGTAAGTTATTGCTTATCAAGCAATTAAAAAAGCTTAGCGGTTGGCCCGGCATTGATTGATGGCCAAAGGGATTTGGTTAAGGCCTCACCCGATCGATGAGCCAGACCAGATCGCGGACGGTGCGTACTTTGGCCAGTTCTCCGTCGGGCAGATCGATGGCAAAGCCACTCTCGACCGAAGCCACCAATAGCCAAAACTCCAAGCTGCTCAAAGCCAGATCGTTGGTCAAATGTTTATCCAAACGAATGGCCGAAGGTTTGACAAATAGGTTCTCGGTGAATACTTGTTTGAATTTCTTGTAGGAGGCTTTCATAAAAGGTGGAAATGGCGTGGATAAGTGACCGCTGCCCTTCTGATGTTTGGGCTGCATGACCTAGACAGTTGAGAAGGGTATTACCCCTACGCGAGTTGCCTAATTTAATTACGGATGGCGAAACCGGCTTTTTATCACCTAAACCATTGCGCGGGCACCTGGCCATTCTCGGAGGTTGGTTCTCTGTTCACCCTAGCGGCCATGGAATGCCTTCGTGGTTCGGCTGCTTTACACCTTTATTCCTACTTCCCAGTCAATTTTTTGGGAATCAAACATTGCCAAATCATGAATGAGCACGTTTCGCGATTCGGGCTTGGTCTGCCAATATTATTGCACAAAATAGGCAATAAATAGTTGTGACAGGTCATTGTTCATCAATTTATGGTTAATTCTATTGGGTTTGAGTTGAATAAATTAATATTTTATTCATAAATAAGCAATCTTAAATTTACAGCCGCGTTGTTAATTTGTGGCAAAATAATTAATAATCAGACATGAAAGCTTTTCACCTCTCGAGTTATGCAGTTTGCCTAACCACTTTACTCTTCACTGCTTGCGGAACCAAGGACAGCGAACCTACCACCGCCGTGGAACTGAAGAACCACTCGGTAACCCCAAGTTTGGTAAAAAAAATGCCCGGTTTTGAAAACATCGATGTGTTTTCGCTGGTGGGCAGTGATGACCAATTGGCCCAATCGCCCAATTTCATCTTTGGCGGATCGGCCGATGGCGCGGGCATTTTGAAAAACACCGATGGCACTTTTTCACTGCTGGTAAACCACGAAGACAACTTCGCGGTTTCGCGCATCACCCTAGATGCTACTTTCAAACCTGTGAAGGGAGAGTATGTGCTCAACTCCAACGGCGGCCTGTGGCGCTTGTGCTCGGCCACCTTGGCCACGCCCGAAGAACACGGCTTTGGCCCATTGTTCCTCACTTGTGGTGAGAGCGGCGAAGAATCGCGTACTCATGCCCTAAACCCCAACGACCCGGTCAGTTTGGCCAATCAAAGCCGCGAGGTAGCCGGTTTGGGCCGCCAAAACGCCGAAAATGCTATGCCATTGAACAAAGCCGCCTATCCAGGCCGCACTATCATCATCATTGGTGACGATGATTCGGGCACCACTGGTGGTGGCCAAGTGATGGCCTACGTGAGCGAGACCCCTGGCGATCTGAACAACGGCCGTTTGTACATGCTTCGCCGCACTGACCGCAACCAAGTAGAAACTGCCATGCGGGTGGGCCAACGCTACGACGTAGAATTTGCGTTGGTTCCCAATGCAGCTTCGCTGACCGGCCGCCAAATCAATGAAGCGGTAAATGGTCTTGGGGGCATTGCATTTGGCCGGGTAGAAGACTTGGACTACCGCAAAGGCAGCGCAACCAACAACCGCGAAGTCTATTTCTGTGTGACGGGCCAAAACAACACTGGGGTGAACGCTAATAACTCGCGCACTAAGTATGGCCGCGTTTATCGCTTGCGCATGAATGACACCGACCCGTTGCGCGGATCGCTGGAAGTGATCTTGGATGGCGATGACCGCCAAGGCCCCGCCCGCCAGTTCCAAAACCCCGACAACATCTATGCTGGTGAGAACTTCGTGTACGTTCAGGAAGATCCTAATGGCTACGGCGACGAGACTCACGATGCCTTCATCTACCAGTACAGCATTGCCAGTCAGGCGTTTCGCCCAGCCGTAGAACTCGACCACCGTCGCGACGCGGCCGATGCCGCCAAGTTTAATGCCAACGGCCGCTCACGCTTTGGTTCTTGGGAGTTTGGGGCCATGATTGATGTGTCCAAAGAAGTGGGTCAAGAAAATACTTTCTTGGTTTGTGTACAGCCCCACACTTGGACCGGCGATCGCTACCGCAATGCTGATGGTGGTGCCCTGCGCCCCAATGAAAGCCAAGCCAGCCAGTTGGTTTTGATCAAGGGCCTGCCCAAATAAAAGTAACCATTGGTAGTTGATGCGGGGCAATACTCTGATCATCGCCCATTTGGCTAACCATTGTAAAGGAAGAAGGCTTGTCACAAGTTTTCTTCCTTTGCAGTTATATCAGCCTCATCAATATTGAGTCAACAAAACAAATGACCGCCTTACTTTTTGATGACGTGTGCTTTTGTCAATTTTTGCCAGTTTGAGCTAACTAAACAATCTCTGTTCCCATCCCAGCAATGAATCGATTGATTTACTTTTCCTTTTTTGCCTTTGCGCTAGTAATTGGCTGTACCCTCCACCAGTCCAATTCCAAACCCGACCGGGCCGGATTGGTGGAAGCCATGTACCAGCGGCGGATTGCCCATTTGGCCCAGCAAGTGGCCACTCTCCACACGCAGGCGGCCCAGCGAAGTGACGCGCCCAGCATTCAAAAAGCCTTTTACACTGCCCGGCTGGCCTATAAGCAAGTAGAATTTTTGGCCGAATACTACAATCCGACCACGGCGAAGAGCCTGAACGGCCCAGCCTTGAACGAGGCCGAAGAAGACGAGGGCAATTTGGTGGTGAACCCCCCTCAGGGTTTTCAAGTGCTGGAGGAACTGCTGTTTCCTTATGATACCGCCCAACAAGCTGAAATTCAGAAAGTGTGCAATGGCTTGGTGATCAATGTGCGGCACTTGGAATACGTGAGCCGAGATCTGCGGCTTACTGATGCCCACGTGTGGGACGCCGTCAAATTGGAAATGTTTCGCCTTGTCACTTTGGGTATTTCGGGGTTTGATTCACCCGTGGCCTTCCATTCCATGCCCGAAGCTCAGGCCGCCATTGCGAGCTTGCGCGAAGTAGTGGACGTGTACTTGACCAACGCAAACGCACCAAGAACGGCCTCGGTAGCATTGGCCCAAGCTTTTGACCGGGCCATTGACTATTTGGCGCAGCACCCCGATTTCAACACCTTTGACCGCCTCATTTTTATTACCGATTTCGCCAACCCGCTTTCGGTTGCGCTATATGATGCCCAGCAAGCCTTGGGGATCCCATTTTTTACCAATGAAAACCGTTTCCTGCGCGTGTCGGCCAAAACATTGTTCGATTCGGGAGCATTCAACCCGGATTATTTTCGGCCCAACAATTCCCCACTTACCAATGACGCAATGGTAGCCGTGGGCCGCGCCTTGTTCAATGACCCCTTGCTGGGTGGCAATGGTGCCCGGAGCTGCGCCTCGTGCCATCAAGCTGAGCGTGCCTTTTCCGACGGGCTGCCCACCAGTCGCCGGTTTAGCGGGCAGGGCCACATCGCCCGCAATGCACCTTCGCTCTATAATGTGAGTCTGCAACCGACCCAGTTTTATGAGGGTCGCGTGGCTTTTCTCGAGGATCAAATTACCGATGTATTGGCCACGCCCGATGAAATGCACAGTTCGGTGGAGGAAGTGGTGGCCAAGCTCAATGCCAATGCCCGCTATGTAGCCAAATTTGGCCAATTGTTTACCCCACAGGTAGCCGAATCTGGCCCGACGGGCATCACTGCCGCCCAGTTCAAAACGACTTTGGCGGCCTATCTGCGATCACTTACCAGTCTCAATTCCCGCTTTGACCGCTACGTGCGGGGCGAGCGCAATTTGCTGAATGATCAAGAGAAATGGGGGTTCAATTTGTTCATGGGCAAGGCCAAATGTGCCACCTGCCATTTCATGCCCTTGTTCAACGGCACCGTGCCGCCCCACTATCAACAGGCCGAAACCGAAGTGCTCGGCGTGCCCACCCGCCCCGACACGGCCCGGGCCACCATTGACCCCGATCAAGGACGTAAACAGCTTACCCGGATTCCCCTCCATACCTTTGCGTTCAAGACCGTCACGGTGCGCAATGCGGAGCTGACCGCCCCTTACATGCACAACGGCGTTTACCAAACCATGGCCCAAGTGATTGATTTTTACAACCGGGGTGGCGGAGCGGGCATCGGCATTGCCCTGGACAACCAAACCTTGCCCCCCGATCCACTCCACTTGACCCAGCCCGAACAGCAGGCCTTGATCGCTTTTATGAATGCGCTGACCGATGCAAAAAAGCAATGAACCGTGCAATGATGGCCAACTGCGCCACGGCAATGGGTTGGGCAAAACTGTGATAAATAGCTGCTTGCCATTGACTTAGCTCAACAGCCCATGCCCGGCCACCGGCTGTAGTTTACCGATTAAACGACTGTTTTATGAACCGACGAAATTTTTTGGTGCAAACCACTGGATTAATGTGTGCCTGTGGCTTGGGGGCTTGCCAAACTGGCACGGAGGAATTGCCGGCCCCTGTGCCCACCACTTGGCGGCTTGATCTCCGCCTGCCGATCTACAGCGGATTGCGCCAAGTGGGGGGAACGGTGGTGGTGGACAATCAGGTACTGATCATCGCCGTTGCCCCGGCTACATGGGTAGCCCTCGCCCGGTATTGCACGCACGCAGCGGGCATTTTGGATTTTGTAACCAGCGAAAATTTGCTCCGCTGCCGGGTGCATGGTTCCGAATTTGCCTTAGATGGCAGCGTGCGCCAAGGCCCGGCCGTCAATCCGCTGCGCCGCTACCGGGCTGCGCTGGAGGGCGACTGGCTCGAGATCGAGTGACCGACGGCACCAAATGCCTTTTCACATTTACAGGAATGTCCTGATTTTCAGTGAGTACGCCCACATTTATGTGATGGTAGGCGGTGGGTAGATGATGCGGTGATACTCCTGAGAGGGCCCAAAGCCACTCGCCGGGTTGCCGCCAGCTTGATGCCCGAAAAACTCCTTGGGGCGGTGGGCAACCAACAGGGTATGGTTTGCTTTCCCCAATTACAAGCGTGTCAATTTACCTTCCGCTACCTGCAAAGCATTGAGGGCGATTGTTTGCATCAAAGGATCGCCCTCGTAGGAGGCACGATAGAATTCGTACAAACCCGGGATGCGGTCTCCCAACTCTTTCAACATTTTCTTGCGCTCCGAAACCGATTCGGTCGATTTTGCGTCGCTAAATTTTTGGGCTGTCTGCTTGGCCCGGATAGCAGTTGTTCCAACAAGTTCAGGCATATACAACTCCTTGGTAGCGCCAATCGATGCTAAGCGAGTATAAAAGGAGTGTTCAGTTTTATTGTGCAACAAGATACAGGGCAGTTCGGACTGATAAGCGGCTTCGTACTCCCCCCAAAAATCAATGAGAGAGAAATGGCGGCCTTCAAGGATATGGTGCAAATCCCAACCGCTTCGGTCTTCTTTCTGACCATGGCGATTGAGCAGTTGAAAAAATTTCTCCTTCTGGGCTTCGCCATCTTGATAAGTGCAGATGTAACGCCAAGATCCGGGTTTGGTAGGGTGGCGAAAAGCGACCCATCCAGGCAAGTTTTCTGCCGGATCTCCATTTAATCCATTTAAGTATTCGGGCCTTAACATTTCAAATTAAGTGTTTGGTGAGTGAAAAGCATGTCTAGGCAAATTTAATGAAGTTTGCCACCGATTCAATGAGTTGATAAAATCATGTCGATAATAATTTATTTAAGTTCAACTTATTCAAAATCAGTAAATTAATATGCTGTAAAACACCAAGAAGGTGCCAAAAATCAGGTGGACGACTAAAATATGTTGGTAACTCCCCTTCAATGATACTATTTTGTTCCTTGCAACGTTGTTAGTTCATCACTAAACGACTCGCCAATGATTTCTTTGCTTTTCCCATTCGCCCGTGCGGCGAAAGCTTGTACCTAACAGGTTGCATTTTTTTTACTACCCGTCCGCTTCGCAAAGCTAATTACGCTTTAGTGCTAAACCGTTGCCCACTTTTCGGTGCGGTAAACCGCCACTGCTTTTTTTGGCCATTGAGTTGGGGTCAGCGGCATTTCCATTCTCTATTTTTCACTTAATTATTAGCTATTTTTATGTCACATTCAAGAAAAAGCCTTTCCAGCGTGGCCCAGTTTGTTTTTATGTTTATCTTATTGGCCGTAAGTGTCGGGTTGTACCAATGTAGCCCCAAGAAAGACGCGGCGCCTGCGCCCACTGTCAGTTTCACCTTTAGCCCCGCCGCACCCACCACCTTGGACGCGGTGCAGTTTACGTCCACCGCCCAGAACGCGACTTCCTTCGCTTGGTCGTCCAATCCGGCGGGCTTCACCTCGACGCAGGCCAACCCCACATTCACCTTCCCCAATCCCGGCACTTATCAAGTGACCGTGACTGCCACTGGCGAAGGTGGCAATGTGAGTGCCACCCAAACCGTGACGGTGACTGCCCCCCGGCCCACGGGCGATTTTACGTTTACGCCCGCCAGTCCAGTGGCGGGTCAGGCCGTGCAGTTCACCGCCACCGCCCAAAATGCAACCGGGTTCGCGTGGTCATCTGATCCAACTGGTTTTACTTCCACCGTCCAAAACCCGACGTTTACTTTTGCCACAGCGGGAACGTACCGGGTCACGTTGCAGATCACCGGCGGCGGGGGCACCAATAGTGTAACCAAAACGGTGACGGTGGCCGCTCCCGCTCCGGCAGTCGACTTCACTTTTGACCCTGCCAGCCCCGCCACTGGTCAAGAAGTCAGCTTCACGGCCACCGCCCAAAATGCCACTACTTTTGCGTGGTCTTCGGTGCCGGCGGGCTTCACCGCTGATACCCAAAATCCCAAGTTTACCTTCGCCACGGCCGGAACTTACCAAGTCACTTTGCGGGCCACTGGGCCGGGCGGCAGCACCAACGTGACCAAGCCCATCACAGTGACGGCCGGGGTGAGTGCCAACTTTACCTTTGCGCCCGCCGAGCCAGAAGCCGGACAAGAGATCACGTTCACCAACCAATCGGTCAACGCCACCACCTTTGCCTGGGATTTTGGCAATGGCCAAACGTCAACCCAACAAAACCCCCGCCTCACCTACGGCCAAGCGGGCACCTTCAACGTGCGCCTGACCGCCCGGGGGGCCAGCGGAGAAGTCTCGGTGACCAAAGCCGTCCTCGTGAAGACCGCTGGCGGCGGTGGCGGGCCTTGTGCCGATGCCAATCCTTGTAACCTCCCCCTCTGTTTCCCGACTCGATTAGAGGGCAACATCACCAATAACTTCGGGCCGGGCGGGGTATCGAGCACTCTCCTCACTACCTTTGATTATGTCGTAGTAGCCGGCAAACGGGTAGTTTCGCGGCTAGTAGCCACTACAACAACCGCTGGGATTGCCGCCACCACCACGACCACTTACACTTACGACGCTCAGGCGCGCACCACCCGCAGCGTGGCCCAGACCCAAGCGGGCGGTGTTACCTCAACGGTCACCACCGATAGCGAGTACAATGGCTGCCGCAAGACCCGCGATGTCACCAGTGTCAATGGAACGACTACCGCATCAACCACTTTTGTGTATGATGCGCAGGGCCGCTTGACCCGGCAAAATGAGCTCAATGCAGCGGGCCAAATAACGAGCTACACGGTATTCAGCAATTTTTCGGCCCAGGGGCTCTCCCAGACCCAAGAATCGTTTGAGGCCAATGGCACCAGAAGCAGCACGACCACCATCACTTACCAAAATTGCCAACCGTTGCGATTGATCGGGCGCAATGAGGCCGGCCAAACCGTGCTGGATCAAACCAGCACTTTCAATGCCCAAGGATTGATCGGCCGCAGTGTCACCACTAGCTCGGTGACCCAAGGCGGGGTGAGCATTGCCACTACCATCACGGTCGATTTTCAATACCAATGTTTTTAGGCCCCGGGCGGAGCAACGCATTTCCCCTGTCCTATAAACCCTGATTGATTGACAACAAAACCCCTTGGTGCGCTGCGCAACCAAGGGGTTTTGTTGTCAATAGTGCCGCGTTTTAAAGAATAAAGATAACTGGGCAAAGACTGGCTGACAATGAAAAATACTACGTCTTTTTGGGCACGACAGCCACTGGCCGGTGTTCGCTACCATTAAGTTAAGAAAAATGCTTGTTTTGGT
>JAYUVL010000460.1:0-3431 GCA_043754075.1 Cytophagales bacterium
CTGTAAAGAAAATTGGTTAATTGGGAGCTTACTTCGTCTTTTAGGTCAAAACGGTACAAATGGCGGATCCCCCGCTGATCACTGTCGTAAACGATGCTGCCTGCGCTGACGGCCACCGGCGAAATGTCATAACTCAGTGTATTGGTGATGCGCTTGAGCACCTTTTTGGAATTGGCGGCATCGTAAATGAACAAATTAAAGCGATCACCATAGGGATTGGCATTCTTTGGTTTAATCCCCAGTGTATCGTTCTCCCGGTTGGAACTGAACACGATGGCCCGCTTTCTGGCTCCTTTCAAAAATACTGGGGTCAGGTCATCATAGGTGTCATTGGTGAGGCGATCGAGCTGGCCGGTTCCTAGCTCATACAGATAGATATCGCTCCGATCCCCCGCTCCTCCGCTCAGCACCGCTTGCTCGCCGTCTTCCGCGATGTCGATGGACAGTACTTGGTTCAGTTGGCCAAATGGTTTCTTGGCTTTTTTGCCCGTTTGCACATCAATGTCAGTGATTGACATGCTCCCCTCGGAGGTGGAGATGACCACCAGGTGACCGTTGTCTCGCCACGCAAACTGGGGCAGGTCATAATTGATTTTTTGATTGATGATCCGATAGCCACCCTTGAATATCGTTTTTTCCTTGCCAGAATTAAGATCCCGCAACCAGATCCGATAACTCCCCTTGCTATTCTCAGCGTAAGCCAGCCGATCACCTTTGGGGTTGATTTTCAACAGGGTGAACAAATGGCCCTGTTCATTGGCCCGGGCCCGGTTGGCCAGGTCGGGCAGTTTGTGGGCGGTCTCGATGGCTTTGGCCTGCTCGAGGTAGAAATTGCGCCAGTTGTTGATAAAGCGGGGAAAAGAAATGCCCAAGGTGTTTTGGATGCTGCTCTCCTCATTGCGCACAATGCGGGTGAGGTTGAGGATATTGGCCACATTGGCCCGGCCATATTTCTCCACCACAAAGTTCCAAATGGATTGGCCGATGAGATAGGCCTCAGGGCCTTCTAAGTTGGCTATTTTGCGCACGCGCTTGTTCTGGAGCACGTCGCGCATGTAATCGTCCATTTCGGTACTCCAGCCTTCCGAAATGTAGCGGGCCGCCCCCGCCATGAACCAATCGGGCAGGTTGAGCAAATAAGTGCTTTGGAGCATGTCCTTTAAATTGCCGCCATACATCATCTCGAAGATCAGATTTTCGGCAATATTCAACGATAGCTCCTTTTTATATGAATCGCGGGAACCAGTAAACCCGATTTCAATTTCTGATTTGCTAAAATTGGTCTGACCCGCCACTGTGAAGTTTTGCCGATCCACGCCCATATTGCTTTGGTGCAACTCGGCGTTGGACTGGTAAACAAAAATTTTGATTTTGCTGTACGGGGCAAAGCCGACCATGTCGGTAATGTTGCTGAAATCCTGCTCGGCCAAAGTAGCCGTGAGCCGGGCCAGCTCTTCTCCTCCTTCGTAATAGAAGACCTCAAAATTTTGACTGGCCACAAATTGCCAGTTAAATGATTTGTATTGTACTCGGTTTTTGCCGTAAGTGATGTTGACGAACTGGGCAGTTGCAGGGATGCTCAACACCAGTAAAGCGCACATAATCAATGAGATGTGCAAACAGAATGATTTAATGCTCATATCGCGGGTTTCTTGACCAAGAAAGAGTCATGTAACTTTAGGGCAATTTAAGACAAAAACGACAAAAAGTAAAGGCCAGATTTTCTAATTTTGTTTTCCCTGCCCACGGGCCGGTTTTTCAATCCCTCAAATTATCGCACCCCGACCTCGTCCATGATCAGATCAATTCTTGCCAAACCTTTCGCGGCCTATGTGGTAGCCCGGCACCAAAAATGGATCACGGCGAGTGAAGCCACGCAGCTCAAACTACTGCTCAATTTAGCCAATCGGGCGAAAAACACGATTTTTGGTCAAGATCATGGTTTGGCGGGTGTGCGCACCCACGAAGAATTCAAGCAACAAGTCCCGGTGCGCGATTATGAGGGGCTGCGAAAGTACATCGACCTGGTGTTGTTGGGCTGGGACAACGTTCTGTGGCCAGGCAAACCAGTCTATCTTGCCAAAACCTCGGGCACTACTTCGGGCACCAAGTACATCCCATTGACGGCAGAATCGGTTCCATTCCACCTCAACAGTGCTCGCGATGCGTTGATGCACTACATCCATGAAACCAAAAAGGCGAGTTTTTTGGATAAAAAGTTGATTTTCCTATCGGGAAGCCCCGCGCTATCGGAGCAAGCGGGTATATTGACTGGTCGTTTGTCGGGCATTGTCAACCATCATGTGCCGGCGTGGCTCCGCAGCAACCAACTCCCCTCCTACCCGACCAACTGCATGGACGACTGGGAAGAAAAGCTAGAACGGATCATTGACGAAACGCTCCGACATGATATGTCGCTCATCTCGGGGATCCCGCCGTGGGTTCAAATGTATTTTGATCGGATTCAAATCCGCACTGGCAAAAAAATCAAGGAGGTGTTCCCCAATTTTTCAGTGTTCGTGCACGGAGGGGTCAATTTTGAACCCTACCGGGCCAAAATAGTGGAATCGATCGGCAAAAAAGTGGATTCCATTGAGACCTACCCCGCTTCCGAAGGTTTTATTGCCTTCCAAGACAGCCAACGTGCCGAGGGACTGCTCATGCTGTTGAACAGTGGCATCTTCTATGAATTTATCCCAGTGGATGAGTATTTCGGCACCAACCCGCGCCGCCTTCACATTGGTCAAGTAGAACTAGGTGTCAATTATGCCCTGATCATGACCACCAACGCTGGTTTATGGGGCTATTCCATTGGCGACACGGTTAAATTTGTGAGCCGCGATCCCTACCGCATCGTGGTAACGGGCCGGATCAAGCATTTCATATCTGCTTTTGGCGAACATGTGATCGGTGAAGAGGTAGAAAAAGCGCTCAAATTTGCCCAAACCCGGCACCCGGAAACTGAAGTAGTGGAGTTTACGGTGGCTCCGCAAGTAGCACCCAGCTGCGGCCTGCCGTATCACGAATGGCTGATCGCCTTTGCCCGGATGCCCAACAACCCCGATGAGTTTGCCAACGATTTGGATGCCGAGCTGCGTCGCCTCAACGTGTATTATGATGATCTGATCAAGGGAAACATCCTTCGGCGTTTGGTGGTTTCCCCACTTGAAGCCAACGCATTTGTCCAATACATGAAATCACAAGGAAAGCTGGGTGGGCAGAACAAAGTACCACGCCTGAGCAATACCCGGGATTTGGCCAATGGCCTTGCGGGCCAGCAGATCTGACCCATTTCAGGAAAACTTTCTCCGGCTTTTCTACAATTAACTCTAATTTTATCACTAAATTCGCACTCCAATTGCCCTAATGGGCTGCCCAGGGCTGCATTTAGATGCTAAAATACTGTTTATCAGTAACCTATAATTTATTAC
>JAYUVL010000461.1:0-14807 GCA_043754075.1 Cytophagales bacterium
CCGCAATGCAGTGGGCTGTACCAGTCGCGACACGATCCAGATCCGGGTGGTGGCCGGCGAGCTGCCAGCAGTCGGGCGGCGCACCGTCCGCTTGTGCGCGGGCGAGACCCGGGCCATCGGTCAAACGGCCAGTCCCCTGTTCCGCTACCGCTGGTCGCCCAGTGCCAACCTCAGTTCCGATACCCTCGCCAGCCCCACCGTGCGCGGGGCCAATGTCGCGGCCGACTCGGTGACCACGCGCTATGTGCTCACCATCAGCAACGGGGCCTGCTCGGTCCGCGACACGACCGACGTGGTGGTCTATCGCCTACCCATGGCCAACGCGGGGCCGGATCGGGCCGTTTGCTCGGGCGAAACAGTTGGGGTGGGGGCCGATCCGCAACCGGGCTTGACTTATCAATGGCTGGCCCTGCCCGGCGCATCGCTCACCAACCTCACCGCCACCAATGTGGCCAATCCCCGGTTCAATTTGCCCAACCTCACCGGGGCCAATGTGGTGAACAGCTATGTGTTGCGCGTGCGCAATGCCGCAGGCTGTTTAACGGCGGATACCTTGGTCATCACGATCACGCCCCGAGTGGAGACCAGTGGATTGGAAATTCAAGGGCCGGTAATCATTTGTGCCAATAATTTGGCCGACTATACCCTTAACCGGGTGTCGGGCAACCGCTACCAATGGGAAATCCAAGGGGGACAGATCACCAGTGGCCAAGGTACGCCCAACTTGCGCGTGGCCTGGGGCAGCGGACCCACCGGCCAGCTCACCCTCACCGAAACCACCGCCACCGGCTGCACGGGTACGCCGATCAATCTGGCCGTGACCATCAGCCCGCTGCCCCGCCCGCGACTGGAACGAGCCGACAGTGTGGTGTGCCGCAACGATCTGCGGGGCAAGATTTACCGTGCCACTGGCCTGACTGGTTCCCGCTTTGGCTGGATCGTTACCGGGGGACGCATCTCGTCGGCCACTGCCGACAGTGCCCAGATTGCGGTGGATTGGGACACCCTAGTTTTCCCCAAGCGACTGGCCCTGACCGAACGATCGGCGGCTGGCTGTGCCTCGGCGACGGCATTGACCGTGCGCGTGGAACTGGACGGGACGGCGATCAGCCTCCGGGCCGTGGGCGTGCAACTTAGCGACGAACGCAACACCGAAGTCCGCTTCCGAATTGTGAACGCACCCACCCTGGCCCAAGTTTTCACGGTGGAGCGGCGCATCGCCCGCAGTGGGGGCAGTTTCCAACCTGCTGGCACCGTGCAGGCCACCGATTCTGTGTTTATCGACCGCAATTTGGATACCGATGCCAACAGTTACGAATACCGGATCCGGCGGACGCAGCAAACCGGGGCCTGCCCCACCGTAGAGGCCGCGCCGCACACTACCGTCCGTTTGCAGGGCAGCGCCACGCCCCAGACCGAGCATGTAGCCCTGAACTGGAGCGCGTATGAGGGCTGGCGCAATGTGGCCCGCTATGAAGTGTGGCGGCGGGCCGATGGCGGAACCAATACGCTCGTAACATCCACCAACGGGACAGTGCTCAACACCACGATTTTGGACAGCCGAGCCGGGTTTGTGCAATGCTTCCGGATTCGGGCCATCGAAGCAGGCACGGGCCGCGAAAGTTGGAGCAACGAGATCTGCATCGGCTTCGAGTTTCCGCTGGTTGTCCCCAACGTGATCACCCCGAACGGTGATGGGCGCAACGACCGGCTGGTGGTCCCCAACCTGGAACTCTACCAACAACCGATCTTGGAGGTGTTCAACCGCTACGGCCAAAAGATCTATGAAAGCGCCAGCTACCGCAACGACTGGGACGGCAACAACTACCCCACCGGCACTTACTTCTACCGGTTGCGCACGCGTCGCCCCGGCCAAGAAAACCTGTTGGAATTTAAGGGCTGGGTGCAGGTGCTGCGCTAGGAAAAGAGAAATGGCGGGCAATAAAACAACCTAAAAAGCAAGTTCAGCTTATTTTTCCGGCAGGGCACGAACCCTGCCGGATGTAGTTTTCCAATTTTAGGGTGTCGCTTTTCGCTAACCGTCAAGATTCAAGCCTTGCCGCAAGCAGGGGATTGGTCGTGTCCGGCCAGAACCACCGCAAATGTTGTGGCGGCACCTGAAAAAGTTCAACGGTGCTTATCAGGCCGATCCGTCGCTAATGGAAACAATATGGTCATTGATCAAAAGTATAACCGAGGAATGGCTGTTGTGACTAAAGGAAAAATCACTTGCGATTTCTCGCCGGAAAATGATTGCGGCCTACCGCCGACGGATCTCCGTTATCCGAACGATTTTTTTGAGGGCTTGGCGGCGTTCATCGGGCCCGGTTTCGCCCTGCTGAATTTTGCGCACCACCGCCATTCCCTTCACCACTTTGCCAAAAGCGGCAAATCCTTGGCCGTCCGGGTTGCGCTTTCCGCCGAAGTCGAGTTCGGGCTGGGCATTGATACAGAAGAAAAACTCCGATGAAGCACTCCCTGGAGTGGAACGGGCCATGGAAATCGTGCCATCCAAGTGTTTGATCCCCGTTTTGTTGTTGGTCTCGTGGGCGATCGCGGGCAGCCGGCGCTCCTTGTGCGTGGAGTCGATCCCGCCCTGGATCACCTCGATCTTCACGGGGCTGTTGGGCTGGTTGTCCAGCCGCACCACCCGGTAAAAGGCGGCCCCGTCATAACTTTTGGCATCGACATAGCGCAAAAAGTTGTTGGTCGTCACCGGAACTTTGTCCGGGTACAATTCCACCGTGATATTGCCCGCTTCGGTTTTGAGCACCACTTGAGGATGCAAGGCGGTTTTGCAGGAAGCCAGCCCACCCAACATGAGCAGGAACATGGGTAAATAATTTTTCATAAAGCAGCAAAGTGAATGGAACAACTTTTGGCAAGATAGCAACAAACCCCAATAAATGAACGGGTCCCCCGCCAACCGCCCGATCGCCCAGCCCGACCGATTCCCCCAAACCAAGTTGGCTTTCGGCTAAATTTAACCCAATGTACATCTGGCGCCCAACTTTTTTTGCTGACACGGGGTTAACTTTGGCAAACAATAACGCAATTATGTTAGATTCAACTTCTTCCCGTCGGAGCTTCCTCAAAACCTCGGGCGTGGCCAGTCTTGGCTTTCTGGGGCTGTACCAGTTCGTTAACCACCCTCTGCTGGCCGCCGCCGATCGGCGCGTGGGCTACGGCGAATTGGTCAAAGATCCCAAGGGCATCCTCAACTTGCCCAAAGGATTCACCTACCAGATCATTTCGCGGCAGGGCGACAAAATGAGTGATGGCCTGCTGGTTCCGGCCCGGCCCGATGGCATGGCCACATTTCGGGGCCGAGGCGGGCGCGTGATCCTGATCCGCAACCACGAGAACGGCACCAACTTGGACCACAGCGCGTTTGGCAAACAAAACGAACTGCTGAACCGCGTCGATAAAGCCAAATTTTACGACTACGGCAAGGGTATTGCCCCGCAACTGGGCGGCACTACCACTTTGGTGTACAACGAAAAAACCGGCGTGGTCGAAACCCAGTACCTCAGCTTGGCCGGCACAGCCCGCAATTGCGCGGGTGGGATGACCCCCTGGGGCACGTGGATCACCTGTGAGGAAAACACCGAGCGCGCCGGGGGCAACGAAGGCAAGACCGAACAGGATCACGGTTACAATTTTGAGGTAAAAGCCTCCGAAAAACCCTACATGGCCGATCCGCTGCCGCTGCGGGCCATGGGCCGGTTCAACCACGAGGCAGTGTGCGTAGATCCAAGCACCAACATCGTCTATCAGACCGAAGACCGCCACGATGGCCTCATCTACCGCTTTTTGCCCAACAAGGGCGGGCAATTGCTCAAGGGTGGCAAGCTCCAAGCCTTGGTGATCAAGGAGCAAAAAAGCTGCGATACCCGCAATTGGGAGCGCCTCAACACCCCCAAACTGCCCATTGGCCAAAAATATGCGGTCGAGTGGCTGGACATGACCGACGTGGAATCCCCCAAGGACGACCTCCGCCTCCGGGGGTTTGAACTGGGTGCGGCCCGCTTTGCCCGGGGCGAGGGCATGTGGTTTGGCAATAAAGAGGTCTATTTTGCCTGCACCAACGGCGGCCTGAAAGAAAAGGGCCAAGTGTTTCGCTACCGCCCCAGCGCCTACGAGGGCACACCCCGCGAATCGGAACAGCCGGGCACGGTCGAGATTTTTGCCGAACCCAACAACAGCGACCTGATGAAAAGCTGCGACAACCTCACCGTGGCCCCGTGGGGCGACGTGGTGCTGTGCGAAGATACGCCGCACTCGTTCTTGGTGGGCATCACCCCCAAGGGCGAACTCTACCACTTGGCCGAAAACGTGGGCTTCCAGTCCGAAATGGCGGGTGGGGTTTTCTCGCCCTCCGGCAAGACTTTCTTTGTCAATATCCAAGAAGCCAATGTGACCATCGCCATTACCGGGCCTTGGAAAACGGCTTAGCCAACACCCACATCAACCAAAGCCCCCCGTGATTTTAAAATCGCGGGGGGCTTTTTTCTAGTGAGGCCCTCCTGCAATGAACCGGACCGGTCGAAATACTAAACCCCGTCTGGTTGCGAGCAACTCACGACGGGGAAAGCATCATTGACTAACAAAATACAGATTCGCGGATTAATAGTTTAGTGAAAAATGAAGGTTCACCTTTTTCTAATTTTCACTTATACAATGTCCGTGGCCTGTCTATTTATGACACGCCGCTAACGAAAGTTTCGAAAAACTTTCGTTAGTCCCAAAATCTCTGGCCCAATGGCAGTAAAAACAGCAGTAATTAAGCTGCCATTGAATAAAATACGACTAAATTTACAAGTATCAAAATTAACCACCCAGCCCCTAGAAACTCCAGCCCAAGCTCGCGTGCGGGGTTGGGAAAAAGACAAACCCCTCGCCCGCTCCACTTGGTCTTGGACTAAAGAAAAACGGGTGTACCCCCGCCCGCCAGGTAAACCCGCCCCGCAGCCGCTGGTAGCGGTAGCCGATCCGGGGGGCGAATATCTGCTCGCTGCGGGCGATCCACGACACCTCTTCACTAAATGCAACTACCACCCCACTCACCGATGATAAACTACGTGCACCGACCAAGGATTTGCCATTCAACTGATAGAAACAAAGGCCAAAGTCGAGGTGGTGGTGGTTCGTCCGGCGGCTGAACGTCCGGCTGTAGTCAAAGGACAGGGTGCCGGTAAAAGTCCAAGAACGCCGATAGGGAAAGGGAGCGCTAGACACCGTAGCCGTAGTAACCCCGAACCCCAACCCCCCAAAGAACTTGTGGCGGCCCGACTGGTAGAGCAGCCGGTCATACTGCAAGCCCGACAAGCTCCCGTAGCCGCCGGTCAATTGCAGGGAGTTGCGCGCGGCAAAGCGTTCTTGGCGGTCGGCCGTGGGCTGGGCCAGGGCCGGATTGGCCAGCCCCGCCCCCAGCAGGCAGGCGAGGCAGAGGATGATTTTGTGGGCTGGTTTCATTGGTTTGGTGAAAGTTAAATTGGGTCTCACGTGCGATGAAGATGCCATTTCAAGGTAATAGGTTGCTTGAACCGGCTGATTTGACGGGCCATACTGCTCAAAAGCTCCAGCCCAAGCCCGCGTAGGGAAATGGGATGAAGTCAATGCCGAACCCTGACCAGTGACCAGGCAGATTTACCAAGAACGGTTGCAGGCCCGCCCGCCAAGTAAACCCGCCCTGCGGCCGCTGGTAGCGGTAGCCGATCGCGGGGGCTATACTGTGAGAATTGATTTTGGCCCAATAAATATTTTCGTAAACCTCGTTGTTCCGTTCCAACGTTATTGGATCAATGTTCCAACTGCGCTGCAAGCCCTGAATCACATTTTGTCGAGTAAAGCGCTGTTGGAGGCCCACTTCAAAGTGGTGATTATTGGTTCGGCGGCTGGTAGTAATGCTGTAGTTGAAGTTCAGGCCCGCCCCAAAGTACCAGCCCCAGCGGGTAGGATAGGGAGCCGAGCTTTCCCGCGCGGGAAAGGCCGTGGCCGCGATCCCCCCAAAGAACTTGTGGCGGCCCGACTGGTAGAGCAGCCGCTCGTAGCCCACGCTGGCCGCCCCGACCATAAACCCGTTCAACGTGACCGAGTTACGCTTGACAAAGCGTTCTTGCGGGTCGGCTTGTTGGGCCAAGGCTGGGGCGGCCAAGCTCAGGGCCAGCCAACCGCCAATAAGAATAGACTTGAACATAGGCTATGATGGGTTGATAAATGAGTATTGGGTTCATAAACTGATTTAGTCGTTTGATCGTTGGATTTATGCAAAAAACGCATAAATTATACGTTTTTTGATTAGCTAGTCCGGTTTGCGTACCCGAACTTTGCTATATTATCCACCATTAATTTTTACACCAATGAACCCGTTACACACACACAGCGTTCTATCCCGGTCGCTTAAAAGTCTTGCTGACGTGTTCTTAGTGGTGCTCAATCCCTGTACCGGCGAGGACTGCTTGGCTGGCAAAGTCTGCGGCGAGGTGCGGATCGATCTCAACGCTGGTGGAGTTTACATCCCTTTTTTCCCCGGCACTTGTACCAGATAAGTGGCCCGGCCCCTAACCCTACCCACCCTTCACTCATCAGGACCAAACTGGTAGGTGGAGGGTGGGTACTTGACTTCTTTCTTCCACAACAAATTTTGTATCATGATCAAACCTGTTTTCTGGTTGCTCTGTTTCCTCTGGCAGGGAGTTGCCTTTGCCCAAACTGCCAAAAAGAGTTTTTGGGTGGCCAAAGCGGGCCTAATGCGGACCGCACTCAACTCTAGCCCTCTGCTCTATACGGCGGATGACATTCGTCAAACTGTAGGCTACACCTTTGGCAACTCCGATTTCCGCACGGGCCTCCACGCCGAGCTGGGGCGCGAGTGGCAAGTGCGCCGGGCCTGGCGCGTGCAGGCGAACTTGGGCTATCGCCAATACGGGGGCTCTTTCTACCGACAACCCAATACCCCCACTTATGAAAATCGGCTGGACTACGTTACCGCCGGGGGACTGGTGCGGTTCATGGTCCTGCCCGACGACAAGGTGAGCCCGTATTTCGTGGGCGGGGTGAGGTTGGGCCGGCTCATCACCAGCCCCCGCAACGAGGTGACCGAAAAGCTCCTCTACCGCGACCAACCCTTCCGGGCCATTGATGTGGTGCCCACCATTGGGGTTGGCTTGGAGTTCCCTATCCTCCGGCAACGGTTCTTTACCGAAGTGGAATATTCCTATGGCTCCACCAGCATCATGCTCCAGACAAACCAGTACAACAGCAATTTTAGCCAGCGGGCGGTGGCCTTTACCCTCGGGGCCAAGTTTTAGCGCCGCGCCTTTTTCCCCTAACCAATGCCAAAAAGCAGCCAATGGTTGCTTTTTGGCATTTTTAGCCCATTTATCGCCCTAATGCAACGTTTTGTCGTTGAATACCGTTTATCTCCCCAGCTACCAGCCTTACCAACCGATCCGATGCAAAAAATCCTCGAGAAAATCCGGCAAGTGCGCCAGGCGCGCGGCCTGAGCCAAGAAAACCTAGCCAATATGCTCCACCTGACCCAAGCCAGCTATTGTCGGCTGGAAAACGGCCAGACCGAACTGTCGCTGGCCAAGCTAGTGGCCATAGCCCGGGCCTTGGCCATCAACCCTTGGGACCTGCTCTCGGTCGACCCGTGCCTAAAGCCCTGCCCCACCCACCATGACCCCGACCCTGAGATCCTGATCCGGCTCATCGGCCACCTAGAAGATGAAGTGCGGCTCCTGCGCGGCCAACTGGCCCAAGTGGGCGAGCCCGCCTAGCTTCTGGCCAAAACTCCAGTCCAGACTCGCATAAGCAACCGAGCGCCCTGCCCAAGACAGCCCACCGGCCCCAACCATTTTTCCCTTTTTTGGCTTAGCTGGCATCCAGCCGTCAACCATTGCCGATGGCTTTTGTCCATACGTATGGCGAAAATTTGGAAACCTTAACTATTTACGGTAAAATTGCCCAAATACGTAATATACATTGGTTATCCTGACAAAATTCTTAATCAATAACTACCCAAATGCAGCGAATTGAGATCAATAACTTCGGCCCCATCCAGACATTGAACCTTGATATAAAAGACTTTATTTTACTGATCGGGCCACAGGCAAGTGGAAAAAGCACCATTGCCAAAACCATTTTCTTTTTTAAGTCACTCAATGACGAACTGGTCAAGTATTTCATAGAAGCGATTGATAAAAATGATTTCTCTAAACCTAGCGGCACGTATGCAAAAAGAATCAGGCAAAAATTTTTAGATTATTTTGGTGCAAGCACGCACCTGAACGAAACTACCCTAAAGTATTACTATACAGAAAATGTTTGGCTGAGCATTACCCTTGAGCCGGATAGCAAATATATTACCCCAAGTTTTAGCCACGATTTTGAAGAATCATTTAAAGGGCTTGTCAAAGAAACTCGTAATTTTTCGCGAAGACTGAATCAAAGCAACCCTTCGCTCCTGACCAGCAAGGACTTGCTCCAACTTGACAATGAAAAAAAAGTCTTTCTCTCGTACCTCAAAGAAAAAAGCAACCTTCTCTTTCAAGAAGCCAGAGAACTACTGTTTATCCCAGCCGGAAGGAGCCTGTTGGCTACCTTGTCCGACCAACTTCAATTTGTCAATCCAAGAAGTTTGGATTTCTTGATGCGAACTTTTTTGGACAAAATAAACATTATCCGGCCCATTTTCAACAAATCCCTTTCCGATATTATTACCGAAAGAAGATTATTGACCCAATACAATATTGATTATGCCAAAACAGCCTTTGCAGAAGAAATAATTAGTAAAATCCTGAAAGGAAAATACCAGTACGATAAAAGTGGCGAAAAGATATTTTATGCCCCAGACAAGTACGTAAAAATCAACTTTTCCTCGTCCGGCCAACAGGAATCGCTTTGGATTTTACTGCTCTTGTTTATCATCATTCTAGAAAAACAGAACGTCTTTATCGTCATAGAAGAGCCGGAGGCCCACCTTTTTCCCGAAGCCCAAAAGGAAATAGCGAGGCTGATTGCGCTCATGTCCAATATTGAGCACTCCCAGGTAATCATTACGACCCATAGCCCGTACATATTGGCTTCGCTAAACAACTTGATCCTTGCGCACAAAATGGGGTTGAACCATGCAGAACAAGTGTCGGAAAGGATCAACAAAAACCTGTGGCTCAACCGAGAAAAAGTGTATGCGGCACTGGTTACAAACGGGCAACTGACCGACATCATTGATCCTGAGCTAAATATTGTCCAACAAGAAACTGTTGATACCGTTTCGGGTGAAATCAATGAAGAGTTTGATTTTTTGTTCCAATTCGAAAACGACTAAGCCATGTCCTGCACGCCGTACGATAAATGTTTTGACTTTATAAAAGAGAGAAGGAAAATGGTAACCTGTACCGACAGCCGATCACCGTCAAAGTACATTTATGAGAATACTTCATTGGACGAATTATCAAAATACCAGATTGATGGGTGTCTGATCACTGATGACGGCTCAAAGTGTGATTTTCTACTGCTCAATTGCAGTAAGGAAACGGCCTACTTCATTGAGTTGAAGGGCTCTGATTTGATAAAAGCCATTGAACAAATTAGTCGCTCTATCGACTTGCTGCACAGGGATTTCAATACTTATTCCGTCGAGGCAAGGATAGTGCTGACCAGAGTCAACACGACCGACCTAAAAAATACTCAAGTTATAAAACTAGAGAAGAGATTAAAAAAGTTGAACGGAAAATTGAAAAAACAATCACGACAACTAAGCGAGCCGAACTGATCAAGGCAAACATCTTTGAAAAAACACAAGTGCGGCTCCTGCGCGGCCAACTGGCCCAAGTGGGCGAGCCCGCCTAGCTTCTGGCCAAAACTCCAGTCCAGACTCGCGCAAGCAATGGGTGCCCTGCCCAAGACAGCCCACCGGCCCCAACCATTTTTCCCTTTTTTGGCTTATTATTGCCGTACCATGATTGCTCTGCTGCTTATTTTCCTTGGTATTTTTGCCACTGGCCTCTTGGGCGGGTCCCTTTACTGGGCCATTACCTCATACCAGCGCAGTGCCCAAGCATTGGCCGAAAAAATGCCCGACCAAACCGTGGTGGAACTGGCCATGGAAAATGGGGGTGAAATCACCCTGCCGCTGCTGATCCAGCACGGGCTCACGGCGAGCGAAGCCCAAAGCCGGATCTGGCAAATGCAAACCAACGGGCTGATCCAACAAAGCTATGACTGGACCACTTGGCAGTCCAAATATGTGCTCCAGGGCAAAGTCCGCAAAAATTACTCTCAAAGTTCCGTCGGGAAACGCGCCAGCACCAGCCAGATCCCCGGCAGTGCCCGCCAACTGACCGATGCCGAGGTGATCCAACTGGCCATCCGATCGGGCGGCAAACTCACCCCGGCGGCCCTGTGTGTCAAGGCCGAAGTGCCTGTGGACGAGGCCAAGGCCAAGCTGGAAGAATTGTACCGAAAGGAAATTTTCACAATGGATGTGAGCCAGACGGGCACCCTCACCTATGTGTTGCTGGATCAAGATTTGTTGGGTTAAATCGCCCCGCTTTTGACAAATCCCCCACTTTACCCTATTTTAGCACCAAAAACAATCAAAAATGAGCGCGGACAGCAATCCATCGGCCAAAGTAGATTTGATATTGCGGATATTGCCCAACGGCACCGAACTCCACATCGACGTGCCGTTGAGCGCCACTGGCAGCCAACTGTTGCAAAAACTGCTCGAAAATGCGGCCAATTTTGGTTTCCCGACTACCGACAACGATGGCAACCGGTTCACCTTCCAATTGGTCAATAAAAAAGCGGGGCGCGAAATCGGCCTGACCGAAACCTTGTTCCAAAATGGAATGCGCGAAGGCTACACTCTCTTACTCGTCCCCATCCTCACGGGTGGTTAACCCCAGATCGAACGACACCATGAATGCTTGGCAAAAGACATTTTTCACTTTGATTTTTTCAGTTGGGGCATTGGCCCAGTCAGTCGCCCAAGACCTTACTTACACCTTTAACCGTCAAAAAGTGACGGCCCCCCTCGTCTTGGCCCACGGGCGGGATCGCAGCCAACTGACCGCTATTCAAGGCGGGGCATTTGAGGCGCGGATTGGTCAAAATGGCAAATTGCTGATCCACGCCACGTTGCAAGCCGCCACCGACCAGCGCGAACTGCTGGAACTGAAAACCTACGACAAATGGGTGCCCACCAAAGCGCCGGGGCTGACGTTCGTTTCCTGCCTGTGCGACAAGTTTATTTGCGAGATCACTTACAACATCGCGGCCACGGCCACGACCAAAGGAACGCTCAAGATTGGTTTTGCGACCGAAGAACTAGGCGAAGCCCCGCCCCGCCGCCCACTCAAAACGGTGGCCATCAATTACACCCTGCTGGCCGCCACCGGAACAGTTGCCAACGACAACAACAGCAGTAGCAGCAACCAAGCAGACAAAAATACTGTCAAGACCGAACCGGTCAAGGACGATACCAAAGCAACTGACCAAGGCAAGAGCGAATTTCAGGCTGAGGTAGAGAACCGGGTGAAGGAAGAGGTAAAAGACGAGGGCAACCGGGCCTTGAACAATGTGACCCCGAGCACGCCGAGCATCCCCGGGCTCCCCAACATTCCGCTCTGGGGCTGGATTACGGGGGGCGTGGCGGGGCTTTTCGCGGCCATCGGGGCCTTGATCGCGTGGCTCCGCAGTGACAAAAAACGGCCAACCGAGGACGATGAGCCGAAAAAACCAACCCAAAAAGCAGAATCGGCAAAAAAAGCCAAAGCTAATCCCCAAGAAGAAATCAAGGTGGTCAATACCGACAAGACCGCCCCAGTGGCCGCTGATCGGAGCCGAACCTTCATCTTGCAGCCCTCCCAAGATCCCATTGCCAACCATTTTTACGAAATCACGGAGGGGCGCGAACAACCCAAGTATTCCCACGTGCGGCTCGACCGGGCTTGGGCCGACAGTTCGGTGCTTTCAGTGTACATTCACCAAAATGCAGCCCGGCAGATCCGCGATCTCATCCAACAGACTTCCTCCTCCCATGCGGGCTTTGCCCCCAAATCGGGGGGGTTTCTGTTGGGCCGATCTTTTTACGTCCCCTCGGCCCAGCGGTATTTGGTATCGATCGATTATGTCACCACTGCCCCGATTGCTGAGCAAAACCCGCGCAAGGTGATTTTTGGCCTGCCCGCGTGGTTGGCATTGGACAATGCCCTACAACAAACCCACTTGGACACGGTGGGTTGGTTCCGCACCCAGCCCGAGGGCAACCTCCGTCTCAGCCCCAGCGACCAAACCATCAGCGACAGCTTTTTTAACCTGCCCCACCACATATTTGCCCAAGTGGACATCAGTAGTGCCAAATGGGGAACGGCCTTTTACTCCCGCAAGGGCGGTGGCGGCCTGAACGACACCCCAGATCGCCGCAGCGAGTGGCTCAGTTGGCACGAAGTGTTGAATTTTGTGGCTTGATCAGATCAAAAAAAAGTGGACAATGTGTCCACTTTTGTCAAACCTTCTCCACGTAGTCGCCCGAGATTTTGTAGCCCAGTTTGGCTGCAAAATCCGGCTCGCTCATCGGCTCTTTGCTGATGGACAAATAAGCACGGTAGGTTTCCATAAAATCGGCGTAGGGCAATCGGAACCTAGTCCTCGGCGGGGCGAGTTCAATACTGCCCTTGATGGGCTGGTCAACGGTCACTTGGACAGATTCGGGGGAGAGCTTGACTTTGGCCGGCAACTCGGCAAATAGGCTGGCCGGGGGCCGAGCTGGCTGGCTGGCCAACTGGCGGCGAAACTCCACCTCTTTCACCCACCACCCTTGCACCAAGGCTGAATAAAGGTAATTGGCCATATTGGCTATTTTCTTGGCTTGCAGGTTAAGCCGTTTGTTCCGATAGTTTTCCCGCGCAATGGCCAGACACGTGTGCACATAAAAACTGTCCCACACTTGGCCATCCTTTAGTGGTTGCTGGTTGGCCACAAAGTCGCGGAAGCGGAGCACTTCCTTTTCCCCAATACCGAGTTGGAGCAGCTCCCCTTCCCACGCATAGCGGTTTTCGGCCAGGGCCAGTTTTTGCTCTTGTTGGAAATCGGTGCCAAACTTGAACAGGATCTTTTGGATGGCTTTGCCCCCCTTGCCCCCGCGCAGAATCTCGTAGTCGAACTCGACCCACGTGCCCTGAAATTCCTCATGGACCACATCCAGCACCCGGGCCTTGAAATTGTTGAACCGGCCTTCGTACTGGTCGGTGCAGCCCAGCTCTTTTTTTAGCTCATCAAGGGCAAAATCTAAAACTCCGGCCTTGTGCTTCCATTGCTCGCGGCGGATGAGCCAGTACATCAAGTACGAATATTCGCTGCGGAATGCGCGCAGCAATTCGATATCACCCTTGGTAAAACCCATCTCGAGTTTGACCAAAACGGCCTTGAGGTACTCGTTCAGCCGTACTTGAAAATGTTTTTCCTTGTATTTGATGACCGGGAAAGGGTTGATGGTGACAGCGTACTTTTCGTTAAAGTGCGTCTGCATAAACTCTTTGTCCAAGCGGAAGACCCGTTTTTGGAGCACCTCGGCAATGCGGGTAAACTCTTGGTGGGCCTTTTTTTGGATCACTTTGGGGTCGGTGCTGTGGGTGATGAACTCGTAGGGAATCTCATAGTCAAGCCGGTCTGGCTCGGCTTGGTGGTTAAAGTTCAAGATCTCCATGTAGAGCCGTTGCTCGGCCAGCTTCAACTCGGTGTTGACCCCAATGAGCACATTGGGATGGAAAACGGTATAATGGATTGGGTGGCGCTTTTTGTCAGTTTTTTCAACTTTGACGGTCTCGCTCTTAGTTATGTCCATCATCATGGGCTTGGTGTTTTAGCGTTCGAAACGGGCCGTGCTTGAACTAAAACCTGGCCAGTGGATGAACGAAAGGTAAAATTAAAATGAACATGCTACAATTCCAAAGAATTGTAGCAGCTATTTTGATAATTTTTTAGTGCACAAATTTGTAGCAGCTATCAAGCCCAAAAATCAGGTTTTCAATGTGCAAAAAAACAGTGCACGTTTTTGTAGCAGTCAAAAGTGGGGAACAGCAGCTGGGGCACAGCGCAAGTCAATCCTTGCGCTCAAAATCCCATCGGAACTATGGCACTGCACGATAATGCACAATCTTGTAGCAGTTAACCCGGCAAGCTGAAAAATTTATAAGCACTTGCCAAAAAAAAGTCACTTGGCTTGATCCAACATGAGATTTACTTTGATCCAAGCTCCGCCAAAATGCACTAATTTGTAGCACTTTGCCGCGAGTGGTGGTTACCTCCGCCAAAATGCACCATTTTGTAGCACTTCAGCGCGATTAGCCGCCGCACTTTGCCCAGTACACTATTTTGTAGCAGCTAAACTGGTGGTCAATCGTGCACAATATTGTAGCAGAATCAAGTTGACAGGCCTCCCGAGGAATGCACTATTTTGTAGCAGTTCAATGAATGAGGCCACTTCCGTTAACTGTGGTAGCAGAATAATGGCCCGCTAGAGCAAAATCCTCATTTCTAGCCAAACAGGTACAGATCGCCAGATCGTTTTCAAGGCTGGCGATGGATCGTAGGATGAAAATGGCGGGCTTAGGAACAAAAGAAGGGGGTTTATATGCGCTCAATATCCACTCAAAACGAGAAACGATCAGAAACCGTGGCCCAAAAGGTGACGCTGGCCAAAGCTTGAATAACAAATGAGTGAAAGATTAAATGCACAAACTAGTAGCACTTAACCCAAAAAATACACATTTTAGTAGCAACTAAACCCAACTTAT
>JAYUVL010000462.1:0-3907 GCA_043754075.1 Cytophagales bacterium
CAAAACACAGTGATTAGCGATGATATCATCGAGCGTTTTTTTGTTTGCAATTTACAAAAGTGCAAGGGAGCCTGTTGTATCGAGGGCGACGCGGGTGCTCCACTCGAGGCAAGTGAGTTGCCGATCTTGGCCGATGCGTATGAAAAAGTGAAACCATTTCTCACCCCCGAGGGCATCCAAGCCATTGAGCAGCAGGGCACTCATGTAGTAGATTTCGAGGGCGATTTTGCCACGCCCATGATCCCCTCGGGTGCGTGCGCGTACAGCCTGCGCGATGCCCGTGGTGTGCTCAAGTGTGGCATTGAGCAGGCCCATTTGGCCGGCCAGACCGATTTCCGCAAGCCGATCTCTTGCCACCTGTACCCCATTCGCATCACTAGCTATGGCGATGCCGATGCCCTCAATTACCACCAATGGGACATTTGCAGTCCGGCTTGCGATCTGGGTCAGTCGCTCGGGGTGGAACTGTATAAATTCTTGAAAGAACCCCTGATCCGAAAATACGGCGAAGCATGGTACGAAGAACTGCGGCGGGAGATTGCCGACCGAGAGCCCGAGCGAACCTAATCGAGCGGTTAGGCCCGCAATTGATCCGCTTCGGACTGGCTCAGTGACAGTTCGCTCTCGACGTTGGTCAAATTGGGAATCTTAACAATCATGAATACAATGGGCAAGGCCGCAAAAGCCAGCACCCAAGTAGTATGGGTGATAAGGAACATGACCGTGGCAAATAGCCCGCCAGACTCCAGCAATGCGCCCCTGATCAACAGCGCGGTGCGGTAGCTAGCCAACCTTTCGGCCAACTGAGGCTTTTCCACCGCCTGCCCGACCAATTTTTGGTAGATCCATTCACTGATCAACCAAGTGCTCAAGCTCAGGAGGGGCACGAGCCACTCCAATGGGAAGGGTGGCAGATCCGCTACTGGCGGTTGAACCATGAACACAGTTACCAAAATAAATAGCACTTGCCCGGCAATGAGCGCGATCCAAATCAAACGCAACTGGGAAAATTGGGTACTAGGGGAAAGGTTTTGCATCGTTGGGTGAATAAGAACCGGTTAAAGAATTGATACATTGAACGTTTACAAGATTGACATTTAACCAGCCATCCACTGTTTTTCGGTTTGAGTGCAGGTTCCGCTCAAGCTGGATCCGCGAAACGCCGCTGCGCAAAGGATCGTGCCCGGGCAGCATATCTGGAGATTGTGGGGCTGGATAGGCAGTTCGCAGGTATCTCGCAGTGCCAACAGCGGCTTTTAGTCAAAAAAACAAATATTTAAAGATACAAAAATCATACATTTTGACGTCTAAATTATTACGATAGTCAAATAATTAAAATAAAAACGAACAGTTTAGGCTTCCATTATTTCAGTAGGCACAAGGGCAAGTAAGATTTTTTCATTGTAAAAACGCATTTACCTTTGGCAAGCCAGCCAATAAATCGGTTGAAAATTAAGCCATTTTGCTAGAATCCCCAAATTTCCCAACGTATAGTTGCTTGCCGGGACTTTTAGCAAGTGATGCCGCATAGGGGGAAAGTGTTGGGCTTTGGTCGGCGTGGGTAGTGACTGGTTGGCCCTTACATTGGGAGTTTCTCGTCCCACCGGCCTGCTTGCCCCCAATTTTATCTAGCATAACATCGCCTTCTTAGCATTTTCTCCCGATCTTGATGGATGTTGGCCAGTTTCTTTTGGTCGTTCAGGGAGGTTGAGGTTGGCTTTGCGACTGGGAATGACTTTTTTTATACTTTAGTGAACTTTGGGTGCTTTCTGGGGAGGTCGAGGTGGGATTTGCGGCGGGGAGTGGCTTGGCTGCAACGTCGGATCAACTATCTTTGCACATGGCCAAACTGGTAGACTGCCCACCAGTCAACTTGCTATCACTAGCCCTTGGGGCATGGCATCCCACGATTTTATTTTGCGGGCTTGCAACGTTCATTTGGCCAAGTGGGTCTTGTTAAAGGAGCTACCCTGTCTTTGATTTTCTTTTGACCAACCAATTTCTATGAACAAACAATTGCTATCACTACTGCTTTGCTTGCTTCCGCTTTTTTCGTGGGTAGCAACTGCCCAAGATCGGGTGCAACTCGTTTACTTCCGGGACAAGGCCAACTCGCCATTTAGCGTCAATCGGCCGTCGGAATTTTTGGGTCAGCGGGCCTTGGCCCGGCGTTCCCGGCAAAACATTCGTTTGGTGGAGCGAGACTTGCCAGTGAACCCGGCTTACTTGGACTCCATTCGCAAGACCGGGGCGCAGGTGTTGTACCCGACCCGCTGGCTGAACGGGGCCATTATCCGGGCCACCGATGCCCAAGTAGCGGCTGTGAATCGGTTGAGCGTGGTTCGCAATGCCCTGACCCAACGCTTGGCCTCGGCCCTGCCCCCCAGGCTGGGCAATGTGGTGGATCGTGCTGTGCCCAACTTGCCCGCCATTGTCCCAGAGAATTATGGGGGGACCTTGACCCAGATCCGACAGTTGGGGGCCGATGCCATGCACCGGGCCGGGTTTCGGGGCGAGGGCATTCAAATCGCGGTACTGGACGAAACCTTTCCAGGGGCCAACCGTGACGATGTTTATGGCGGCACCCGGATTTTGGGCACGTACAACATGAACCAAGGCGGCAACAATGTGTTCTCAACGATTGCCGATCATGGGTCACGGGTGTTTGGGATGCTGGCCGCCAACCGACCGGGCGAAGCCATTGGGTTTGCTTACCGAGCTGATTTCTACCTGTTTATCACCGAAGATTTCCGAACTGAGACCCGCGCCGAAGAAGGTTGGTGGCTGGCCGCCGCCGAGCGGGCGGACAGCTTGGGGGTAGATGTGATTTCCACTTCGGTCGGATATTCCAATGATTTTGACGATCCGAGCCAAAATTATACCCTCAGCAATTTGGATGGTCGTACGGCCATCATCACCCAAGCCGCCGACTTTGCGGCGGCCGTCGGCATGGTAGTGGTCAAATCGGCGGGCAACAAAGGGGCCACTTCTTGGCAGAAAATTACTTTCCCCGGCGATGCCGACTCGATTCTTACCGTCGGGTCGGTAGATGGGCAGGGCCGCTACGTGGGCACGAGTTCGCGGGGACCAACCGCCGATGGCCGGATCAAGCCGGATGTGGCCGCTCAAGGCAGTGGGGTGTTGTCCATTTCGGGTGGGGGATCGGTGGTGGGCACGTCAGGCACTTCCTTTGCCGCCCCCTCCGTGGCGGGTTTGGTGGCCGGTTTCTGGCAGGCCAATCCTACCCTCACCAACTTGCAAGTGATCGATTTCATTCGCCGATCGGCCACTCGCTTCCGCAACCCCAACGATTCGATTGGCTACGGGATTCCCCATTTTGAGCGGGCGCAATTTCTGGTCACTGCCCTAGATGATGCAGAAGTGGTCCGTGAGCAGGTCAAGCTCTATCCCAATCCAGCAGTGGAGACCATGTACTTGGCCCTGGCCCCCAGCTTGACCGGGCAGGCCACCGACGTGCAAATCACCGATGTAAGTGGGCGCATGTGTTTTCAGCTTAAGTTTTTGGCCGATGGGCGCATCATTGATCTGCGGGACCAAGCACGGTCACTCACTCCTGGGGTCTATCTGGTACGGGTTCGGTCGGGGGAGCTAGACCGGGTGTTTAAGGTAACCAAAGAGTAAGCTTGGAAATGATGCTTTGCGCGGTTTAACCTAAACTTTGGGAGGCGGCAGCATTTGTGCCAACCCAAGGGCGGGGCCGCCAAGTGCGACGGTCAGCCATGAAGAAGCATTAACTGCTGGCCGATGGGCGCATCATTGTCACGATCCAAATCTCCTGATTGCGGATACCGCCCATGACAGCCGGCCCTTCAAAAGCACCTCAGCCTCGCGGTCCGTGGTCGACTCCCCTTTTGATCAAGCTTGGCACCATCAGGGACGTGGCAAG
>JAYUVL010000463.1:0-8095 GCA_043754075.1 Cytophagales bacterium
GTTCCCGATAGTTTGGGCCTAAAACCTACTCATGCAAAATCCAAGACTGAAAAACTAGTTCCAATCGATGGCTCAGCCGTCCAATCGCTTGATCACGAACTATTGAGTGCCTTGGGGTTAAGTTCAGAAGCTCATAAGGCGCTCCAAGATAGCCTAAATTTGCAAGGTTCCGGGGCAGTTTATAACTACTGGAGTGCAATGCTCATCCGCCAAAATAAATATGATCATGCACTCAAGGCCGCCTTGCAAGCCAAAGATCTATTGCTAAAAAGCAAAGATAAGCGCGAACTTTCCCGGGCCTACACCAACTTGGGAGAAATCTATAAACTCAAGGGTGAGTACACCAATGCAATAGGGTATCAGTCCCAAGCCCTGCGCCTATGCGAACATACCAACGATACGGTAGGCATGAGCTTTTCTTACAACAACATTGGCGATATTTATGCGATCAATAAAAGTTATAAAGTGGCCTTGGAAAATTACCGCCAAGCCCTTAAACTCTCCCAGTTGGTCAATAATCTCTTCGGCAACCTCTCAAATTATGCCGACATTGCCCGCGTTTGGCAAGCCATTGGCAAAACCGATGAAGCGTTGGACTATTATTTGGCGGCCCTAGAACTGGGACAAAAACACGGCAATACCGACAAAACCGCCGAAGTACAGGCGTATGTAGCCGAGCTTTATGCCCTTCGGGATGAATCTCAAAAAGCCCTTGGCTATTTGGAGCCGGCCATTGCTCTTGCCTCGGGCAGTAGAAACCTGCAAAACCAAATGATGGTGTATTACCAAGCGGCGGTCGTTTATATAAGCCTTGGGCGCGATTATCAGGCCATCAACATGGCCCAAAAGAGCATTGAGATGGCCAAAAGCGCGGGCAACAAAAGCATCGTGCGCGATGCCAGCCAATTGCTCTTTGAGCTTTACCTCAAACGCAAGGATCTGGAGCAGACCGGCTTTTTTCAGCACCAGTTTGCCCTCTACCGCGACAGCTTGCTGGTGGAAGCACGAAAACAAGATTTCGCCCAAAAAGAAACCCTGTTTGAACTCGACCAAGAGAAACGCGAGAATGAACTGCTCCGCAAGCACAAGGAATTACAGGAAGCCAAACTGGAGCAAAATTCGTATCTGGCACTCGCCGTGGCATCGATCTTGGTCAGTTTATGTGTGGTTTTCTGGTTCCTCTATCAGCAAAACCGCCAAGAACAGCGAAACAATGCCCATTTGCTGGAATTGAACCAAGAACTGATCAACAGCAAAGAGGAAATAAAGGCACTGAACAATAATTTGGAACAACGGATCGCCGATCGGACCGACGAACTGTGGTTGGCCGTTGAGACCCTGACCACCCGGAACCTGGAACTGCAAGAATTTTCCTATATTTTGTCGCACAACATTCGGTTGCCCATTTCTCAAATGATGGGATTGATCAATCTGTGCCGGATGGATCTGGCCAATTCGCCGGTTAGCCCCGAAATGTTGAACCATTTGGAAAAAGCAGCAGACGCCCTCAACCAAGTGGTAGGCGATTTGAACGAGGCGTTGATCATTCGGCGCAAGGTAGAGCACTTTGCGGAGCCCACTTCCATCCCCGATATTCTTGCACAGGTGCTCCGATTGCTCAATGACGAGGTCGTGCGCACGCAGGCCATGGTTGACTGTCATTTCGCTGGCGGCCAAACCATCAACGCTGTTAAGTGCTACATTGATAGCATCATCTACAACCTGATTTCCAATGCCATCAAGTATCGTTCGCCCAAACGCCGGGCCGTGGTCACTTTTTGCACCGAACGTGCTGGCAACTGGCTGTGCTTGGTGGTGGCGGACAACGGTTTGGGCATCGATCTCACCAACACCGATCCCTACAAGATTTTTGGCCTTTACCAGCGGATGCACACCCATGTGGGCGGCAAAGGGTTGGGGCTGTACATGGTCAAGGCCCAAGTGGAAGCCATGAAGGGCCGGATTGAGGTGCGCAGTGAATTGGACAAAGGCAGTGAGTTCAGGGTATATCTGCCCCTTTCGCCCGGTTAACAGCCGTCGGCCGCGATCCAGTAAGTTGTCTGGGAGGTGGTCGTCAAAAATGAGGCAGTTCCGGCGGGCAGGGCATGCGGGGGCAAGTGCCAGGTTGCCGGGGCTTGGGGCTGGTTGGGCGGTTCGGGCCGCCGCGTGGACAGTTTGGCAAAATAAACAATCAACATGGCCAATACCAGCATGAGCACGATCACTGGGATGTGCTTGTTGAGCCGGGCAACGGAGTCGTGCAGCGAGCTCGATTTTTTGGAGCGGCGGTATTGGGCCAGCACCCGGTTAAAATTCTTGTGCTGCGCAATCTCCGCTTCGCTGGGCGGGGGCTCGTTCACCTTGATGTGATACTTGTCGGGCACGGGACTATCTCCATTTAAAGGTTAAAACATTTCATTTTTGGCAATTTTGCGCAGCTTTTCTATGATCCGGTACGTTTTTACCTTGGCATTGTTTTCGGTAATGTCCAAAATAAATGCGATCTCCTTGAATGGCCGATCTTCAAAAAAGCGGAGTTCCAGTAGCGTTACCTCCGCCTGGTCCAGTTGGTTGAGCAGGTAGCTCACCAGATCGCTGCTTTCGGCCTTCCCCGTCGTACTGATTTCACTGAACAACCGGCCCACGTGCTCTTCCCTGATGCTCACCACCCGCTGGCGGTTCGAGTTGCGGTAAAACTCATTGACCTGATTGGCCGCGATCCGATAGAGCCAGGCCGAAAATGGCAGCCCCTTGAACTGGTACTTGGGCAAATTTAACATTGCCTTCAGGAAAACTTGCGAAGTCAGATCATCGGCAGTCTGGCGGTCGGCAGTCCGGCGGTCAATGAACACGAAAATAGCGCGATGGTACTTCTCGTACAGAAAGCCGAAGACTTCTGGGTTTTCCTTGGCGCGTTCCACTATCAGTAGTTCCTCCTTTATTGCGTCTTCAGTTTGGTGCATAGATCAAGGTTTTCAGCCTGTGGGCAAGAGGAGGTTTTTCTTGGACATACCATCAACGAAAGAATGAGTGGGCCAATATACAGATCCGATCGGTTCTGCTCATTGCTCCTCATACGCTTAATGAAGCCCATAGGACAAAAGTTACAACCAGTTCCCGTTTATTGTTAAAAAACCCTTGGATTATTTACTGGCGGGCGGACCAGTGTTGGGATTGTGTTGGGCTATGAGCAGGGATTGGGCCATGGATCAACCGATGGGTTTTAAAAAATATAAATCATTTGTTTGGCATTAATTGGCAAAGTGGTACTTTTACTTTTTAAACACTTTGTAAATATGAAAATGAACTACTTTCAAAATTGTTTGCGAAAAAAGACAACTTTTTCGTACGGACGTAAGTTGTTACTGGCTCTGTCGCTGGTTGGCTCCTGTCACACTTTCCTCTACGCCGATTCGCCCGAAAATCCCAAAGATGGCCCCGAATCCAAACACGAAATTGCAAAAAAGTCAAATACATGGGTGGGCAAAGGCTCTTTTCGCGAGGTAGTGGTATCTGGTAAAATCACGGATCAAACGGGTGCATCGCTTCCGGGGGTCAATGTTTTGGTCAAAGGCACCAATACCGGCACTACTTCCGATGTGTCGGGCAAGTACACCCTGCGGGTTCCCAATGAGTCGGCCGTCTTGGTTTTTTCTTTTGTCGGCTATACTTCCCAAGAATTGGTGGTGGGCTCGCGCAGCACCATTGACGTGGTCATGGCCGAAGATACCCGCTCCCTGGAAGAGGTGGTGGTAATTGGTTACGGAACGGTAAGCAAGAGCGATTTGACGGGCTCCGTCTCTTCGATTGGGTCCAAGGAAATCCGGGCGTTCCCAGTGCCGTCGGTGGATCAGGCGCTGTCCTCGCGGGCAGCAGGCGTGGTGGTAACCCAAGCATCCGGGGCACCGGGCGGCGCGGTCACTGTGCGCGTACGAGGAGCCAACTCGATTCAGGCGGGCAGCGAACCACTGTATGTCATTGATGGTGTTCCCGTTTATTCGGACAACGATGCCTTCAGTTCAGGCGGTAACCGGGTGTCATCCAACGCATTGGCTTCCATCAACCCCAGCGATATCGAGTCCGTTGAGGTGTTGAAAGACGCTTCCGGCACCTCCATTTACGGCTCGCGCGGTTCCAACGGGGTGGTGCTCATCACCACGCGCCGGGGCAAGGCTGGCAATACCAAAATTGACTACGAAGGGTCGCACTCGCTGCAAATGCCAGCCAAGCTGATGGACATGCTCAATGCCACCGAGTATGCCCAGTACCAAAACCTGCGGGCGATCTCACGGGGGCAGTCGGCCCCATTTGCCAACCCTGCCCAGTTGGGCGAAGGGGTCGACTGGCAAAAAGAAACCATGCGCACCGGCAGTATTGCCAGCCACCAATTGTCTTTTACCGGCGGCAATGAACGCACCACCTTTGCGGTGATGGGCGGTTATTTCAAAAACAATGGCATTATCAAAAATACCGATTTTGAGCGTTATAGCCTCCGGGTCAACTTGGATTCCCGTTTCTTGAACGACAAACTCCGGCTGGGAGTCAGCTCCATGATCAGCCGGACGGGCACCAATGCAGTGCCCACCGACCGGGGCGGGCCTGGTGGGGCCATCATCACCATCTTGGGCCAGTCGCCCATTGGCCCCGTGTTCAACCCCGACGGCAGCTATAAGTTTGAACCGTATGACGGGCGCTTCTTGACCAACCCACTGGCCGAAGTGCAAGAAGTAATCGATCGTGATCAAGGCACCCGGATGTTGGGCAATTTCTATTTGCAATACCAAATCACCAAGGATCTGTCCTTCAAGACTTCGCTGGGGATCGATCTGGTATCCAACAACCGGCAGACTTATTATTCAGACCTGACCCGGCTGGGCCGTGAGCGCACCCGCTCTTACGAACTGGGCAATCGCGACATTACCAACATATTGAACGAAAACATCCTGAACTACTCCAAGGCGTTTGGGGTGCACCAGTTCAATGTTTTGGCGGGCTACACCTACCAGACCGACAACAACCGTTTCGGGTCTTTCCAGAGCAACGGGTTCAGTTTCAACGATTTCTCGATCAACAACATTCAAAACGGCGTGCAGCCCCAAATTCCAGTTTCGGGCAAGCGCCAGTGGGTGCTGCGCTCCTACTTGGCCCGGGTAAACTATAACCTGATGAACCGGTACCTGTTCACGTTTACCGTCCGCCGCGATGGATCGTCCCGCTTTGGTGAAACCAATAAATGGGCCGCTTTCCCTGCCTTGGCTTTCGCGTGGAAGCTCTCCGAAGAGGGTTTTATGAAGAACATCCCCCAAATCACCGATGCGAAGTTCCGCGTGAGCTACGGGGTGACTGGCAACTCGGAAATCCCCGTGGGCCAATCTCTGGCTTCGCTGGGCACCAGCCAATACCTGCTCAACGACAACGTAGTGCCCACGGTGGCCCAAAACCGGGTATCCAATCCTAACCTCCGCTGGGAATCTACCGCAATGTTCAATGCCGGGCTTGACTTTGGCATTTTGGACGACAAAGTAACTTTTACAATGGATTACTTTATCAACCAGACCCGCAATTTGTTGCTCAACGTGGCCCTGCCACCTTCTTCTGGCTTTGGGACGGCCCTCCAAAATGCCGGTACGCTCCAAAACCGGGGATTTGAGTTTGCCACCAATGTGATAGCGATGGACAAAAAAGATTTCCGTTGGGATGTTTCCGCCAACGTGTCGTTGCTGCGCAACAAAGTGACCGATTTGGCCAGTACCCCATCTTTCTACTCTTTTGTGGGCAGCCACCTTGGTCCAGAGGGCAGCTATGTGTCCGTTGGCCAACCGCTGGGCGGCTGGTTTGGTTATGATTACATTGGCCTATGGCAAAATGCCGATGAGATTGCCCGCAACCCCAACATTGCTGGGATTGACAAGCCGGGTTATCCCCGCTACCGCGATGTAAACGGTGACGGCACGATCGACATCGGTGACCGCACCTACCTGGGCGATCCCAACCCACGCGTAATCTTGGGCCTCAACACGACGCTCCGCTACAAGGGTTTTGACGTCAATATCTTTATGCGGGGTGCTTACGGGCAGAAAATCCGCAATTTGCAAGCTTCCGAACATGCCGATGGGGTAGGCAACTACAACCAATACCGGGCAGTACTCGATGCTTGGAGCCCCCAGAACACTGGCGCATCCCGCCCGATCATTGATGCCACCCGGGAGTTTCCGAGCTTCTTCCGCCGGTCAAACTTCTTTATTGAGAATGGCTCTTTCACCCGCTTGCAGAACTTGTCCATCGGCTATACCTTGCCTTCGGTCAAACACATCCGCAGTGCCCGGGTCTATGTGAGCGGTCAAAACCTGTTCGTGATCACCAAATACACCGGATTTGATCCTGAGGTGAGCAACGGTGGCCAAAGCCCGCTTAACCGGGGCGATGATTACGATGCCTATCCCCGCCCACGCACTTTTACCTTTGGTGTGCAACTGGGCTTCTAGGTTCTAAAACAATCTGCCTCAACAAAACTATTAATACCTAATTAACAACCGTTTATATATGAAAAATGCTGCTCGAGTATTCCTCTCCGCCGCGCTGACGGGTTCACTCTTACTTGCTACACCAAGTTGCAAAAACTTGACTGAGCAACCCGACTTTGCCAGCCCGGCATCGTTTTACAAGACCGATCAAGACATGTTGGCTGCGGTCAACGGCGTCTATCGGCCCTTTAACCAACAATGGTTCAACACGTACTACAACCGGTGCGTGTTTGACTGTGCGCTGGGCACCTCCACTGGCTACGAAAAAGGCCCGCAATACTATAAGCAAGGCGCGTATGTGGCCAGCGATGAGTATATCCAGCCCTATTGGGCCGATAACTACGATGGGATCAACCGGGCCAACGTGGTGATTGACGCTGTACCCAACTCTTCGGCCAATGCCGATCTGAAAAAGCGGATCAATGCTGAAGCCCGCTTCCTCCGCGCCATGTACTATTACCAGTTGTACATCTTCTTTGAAAACATTCCGGTAATTGACAAACCAACGCGTGAACTTGGCAACTTCACTTCCAACGAAGGCGGCAAACAAAAGGCCCTCGATCTGATGATCGCTGACTTGAAAGTAGCCGAAACCGACCTGCCCGTTGCCTTTACTGGCGACGATTTGGGCCGTCCCAACCGTTGGTCTGCCAAAACGCTGTTGGCCAAGGTACTGCTAGAAGCGGCTCAGTGGCAACCTGCCGCCGACAAAGCCCAAGAAGTGATTACCCAAAGTGGCCGGGCGCTGTTCTCCAACTTCAATGATCTCTTTGACCCAGCCATGAAGAACATGGGTGAGCGGTTGTTTGAAATTCAAAACAACTTCACCAAGAGCCCTTGGACCAATTACAACAACATGCACGCTCACTTTACCCCCACCGACTGGGACGGGGGCGATCCCAACACCCTTGCCCCCGGCGACGGGGTGACAGCGGCTGGCTGGGGGGATGCGTGGATTGTTGGTGATGTTGGCTACCGTGCCATGTTCCAAACCGGTGATCGCCGCATTCCGGTTACGTTCATGGAACAGTACCGTTCCAAAAACGTAGGCGGAGACGTGGTGCGTTTTAGCCCTACGGCCAATTCACCGTTCGTAGCTCCGAACAGTGCCGAGCGTACTTTTAAAAATGTGATTTTCCAAAAAGTGATCGAGTACAACATTGGCGGCTGGCAAAATACCCGCAAGAACTACCTGCTCCTGCGCGTAGCGGATGCTTACTTGGCCCATGCCGAAGCGGTGTCCAATGGTGCTTCTGGCAATGGTTTGGCCAGCCTGAACGCCATCCGCCAACGGGCTGGCATCCCGGCCGTAGGGGCGTTGACCAAAGACGCCGTGTTTGATGAGTACATGCGCGAGTACGCGGGCGAAGGCTGGACTTTTTCCACGGCTCGTCGCTTTGGCCGTACGGCCGACATTATTCGCCGGTTTACTGGCCGCACAGTGGACAATGCCAAGTTCAGGGTGTTGCCCATTCCATTGGTGGAGATCAATGCCAACTCGAACGTAAAGCAAAACCAAGGCTGGTAATTTCCTTGTTGCTAAATCCATTGCGCACGATAAAGCCCGGCCA
>JAYUVL010000464.1:0-9345 GCA_043754075.1 Cytophagales bacterium
AAGAATACACCGCCCTGGCCACCGAACTGGGGATTTTGAAACGCCGTCCGGCGGGCCGGCCCTTTCCCGCCCCGGCTTTTGACGGGGAATTTGTCAGGGAACAAAAACAGTTGGCCGATTTGGGGCTGGACGACCTGGCCTTGGACCTGTCAAACGGATGAGGCTGAATTATACTGAAAAATAAGTGGTTTAAAAAATTTTGGTTTTACAAATTATTTAAAATCAAGGGAATCAATCCTATAAATTGTTCAAATCACTTTAATCCTAGTATAAATACGTCAGAGAAGAGTAAGCCATGCGTAACTACTCAGGTTCTTTCTTGGGAATTGTAAGAAATTCCATTGCTCATACCAACAAAGATTTTATATGTCAAAAAGTATAACAAAAGCGAAAAAAATTTGTAACGAGCTGATTGATAAAATAAAAGCGTGGGAGGGAATCCAATAAGCCTGCCCACAAGACTGCATTGGCAAAAGCGGGGGTTAAGTACCTTTCCAACAAGATTGACCCAAATTGCATTGTTGTCGCCTTTTGGCCCAGTTAAACAAACGAGCCAATCGCCCCGTTTTACGTTGAATCAAAACATTTTCCATCCCATGTTCACTCTTAAAAAATTACTGGTCCTGGCTGTGGTAGTGGTCGGACTGACTAGTTGGGGCACCGCTCCAACCCCTCACCCAATGGATGCCAAATTGCCATTGGATCGCATCAAATTGCCGAAGGGCTTCAAAATTTCGGTTTTTGCCGAAGTTGACAATGCCCGGTCCATGTGCGTATCACCTTCGGGAGTGGTCTATGTGGGCAACCGGTCGGGCGATAAGGTGTATGCCATCACCGACAAAAATAAAGATTTTCGGGCTGACGAGGTTCGGGTGGTGGCTTCGGGCCTCAACATGCCCAACGGTGTGGCCTTCCGCGACGGCAGCCTCTACGTGGCCGAGGTGAACCGGATCCTGCGATATGACAACGTAGAGAAGAAGACCAAAAAACCGAGTGCCCCAGTGGTGGTGTTTGATAAGTTCCCCACGGACAAGCATCATGGCTGGAAATTCATTGCCTTTGGGCCCGATGGCAAGCTTTACGTGCCCGTGGGTGCGCCATGCAACATCTGTGAGCGGTTGGACAACCCCGTTTATTCCTCTATTACCCGGTTGAACCCCGATGGCACTGGTTTTGAGGTGTTTGCCCACGGCATCCGCAACAGTGTAGGGTTCACTTGGCACCCGACTTCCAAGCAGCTTTGGTTCACCAGCAATGGCCGCGACATGCTGGGCGATGACATCCCCGGTGATGTGCTCCACCACGTACCCCAGGCGGGGATGCACTTTGGCTACCCCTATTGTCACCAAGGTGATTTGGCTGATCCCGAGTTTGGCACCAAGCGCCCGTGTTCTGACTTCACCCCTCCCGCGCAGGTGCTAGGCCCGCACGCGGCCGCGTTAGGCCTGCGGTTCTACACTGGCCAGCAGTTCCCGGCCCAGTACCGTGACCAATTGTTCATTGCCGAGCACGGATCTTGGAACCGAACCAAAAAATCAGGCTACCGGTTGGCACTGATCAAAATGGGAACCGACCAAAAAGTGACTGCCTACGAAACTTTTGCCGATGGTTGGCTGGATGAGGCCACCCAGAAATCTTGGGGCCGCCCCGTGGATGTGCAGCCCCTGCCCGATGGCTCCATTTTGGTGTCGGACGACCAGGCCAACGTGATCTACCGGATCCACTACGAAGGCTAGCCGCGCACTTGCTCCATTGAAAGAGTGCGCCCCAAAGCCAAGCAATTGACCTCCAGCCAAATGGCCCAAACCGCTTCAGTTCCATTTCTATGAAATATTTCACGGTTGCCCAGTTGGGCCATTTGGCTGGACTTTATTTATCCCAGCACCCAGCCGGGCTGGAGAGCACCGCTTATCCAGCCCTTGAGCTGGATCACACCGGGCCAGTGGGTGACAAGCACGCGGGCATGGTGGCCAAATCGGATGCCCGGCAAGTCCACTTTTACAAGCGTGGCACACCGATCCGCAACAACCGGCAATGGTCGGCGGTGTCGGTGGAGGAACTGGCCATGATCCAAAACCAAATGGCCTACCCCGAGGTGCGGCCCGAGTGGGTGGGAGCCAACTTGCTGGTGAGCGGCATTCCCCATTTCACCCAATTGCCCCCCATGAGCCTGCTGGTGATCCGGCCCGACCGCCCAGACAAAGTGGTGTTGGTGGTGCATGACGAAAACCTGCCCTGTGTGGGGCCCAACAAGGCCATCCAAGCCCACTATGATTTTGCCCCGGCCCATACGTTCATGAAAGCGGGCATAGGTCGGCGCGGGCTGGTAGGGTGGGTAGAGAAGGCGGGCGCCGTGGCCGTTGGCGATCCGGTGCAAGTACTGTTGCCCCATTTTGTGGCACCGGAGATTTTGGCGCAATGGGCCGCGCACCCGTAAGCCTATTGCACAAATGCAACTCCAGCGCGGCCAATTGTATAAAAAACCGCCCAATTCCACGCGTGGCCAGTCTAGGTCGAGCCAGCCTAATCTTGGAATGGCATCATTTTGAAGGAGGAGAAGGAAAGTTCCCAACATTTGGGGGGACACTAAAGCCCTTTACGGATCGTTATCCATCCATTCAAGCCATTTACCCATGCACAAGATCTGGTTATGTTTCCTTTTTCTCGGGCTGATCGGTTCGCCAGCCTCGGCCCAAAAACCCAAAAAAGCCCCCAGTTCGGGTGGCGCGCCCCAAGCCGGCCAGCGCAAACAAGGGATGTTTGACAATGTCTTGCGGCCCGGCGGCAGCAATGGCCCGGGGCGCACTGGCGATACCTTGGTGATAGACTCGGTGGCCGTTGGCGCCGTTGGTCGCCTCAAATTGGTGAAGCAGGAAGAGATGATGGGCGTGACCAATGACACGGGCAAGATCATTCTGCCGATTGATTATGATGAGGTAAGTTTTTTCAATAAAAAAGACTCCACCTGCACCCGGTGGGAAGGCATGTTGCGCATCCGAATGGGCAAGATGTATGGCCTGTTCAGCCCGGCCGGCAAGCCCGTAACCACGCTGGACTACGAAGAGCTAACCTTCTTTCCCGAAACCTGCGGGAGCAGCCACGCCGCTTCCTATGTAGTGAAGGCCAAACAGGGCGGTAAATACGGGTTGATCAGTGGCAAGGGCGACGTGATCATCCGCCCAGCTTATGATGACCTCTTTTTGTTGAAGAACGAAAAAGAGAAAGTGACCACGCCCGAAGTGGTAGTGGTGCGCAAAGCGGGCAAATATGGCATGATGGAAATGCGCGAAAAACAGATCCTCAAGACCGAATATGACCAAATCGCCTACCTCCAAACCTTGGAAATCAAGGAAAAGAGCAAGACCGACAAGCAATTGCTCCTCAAGATCCGCCAAGGCGACCGCTGGGGGTTCATCAATTTGAGTACCAAGCAACAATTTGACCTTGAGTTTCAACTCATCGAACCGTTCAGCGAAGGGCTCGCCTTGGTTAAAAAAGGTGACAAATTTGGCTATATCGATTTGAATAGCAAGCTCAAAATCTCTTGCAACTTCGATACTGCCACGCCATTTGACAATGGACTGGCCATGGTGAGCAAAAACGGCAAGCATGGCGTGATCAACCCCGATAAAAAAGAAGTAGTCAAACTGGCCTATGAATCGGTCGAGCATTTGGTGGCCGATGAAAAGAAGCGCAAGGGCGACGCCTATTTTGCGGCCCTGTTCTTGGCCAAAAAAGACGGCAAGTATGGGGTGTTGCACCAGAATGGCAAAACGGTAGTGCCGTTTGACTATGAACGCCTCGAGTTCATCCCCAAAAAATTCGGGTTTAATGCCACCAAAGCTGGCCAAACCCAATTTGTGGAGTTGCCCGCCCAAGCGCAATAGCGCCTGCCCGGATGGCCATACCGGCCCCTCCAACTCACTACAATTGGGGGGGCAGGTAACTTGGATGATGGAGCGTACCTAATGAGCGGGCCTACCCCAGCCGCCGCTGACCGTGCAACACGCAAGAATTTGCCCCCGTCAACTCAGTGTTGAAAAAGGTCCTATGCCAAAAACACGGGGCCTTTTAGTTGCTGGTCAATAGTCCAACCACGAACAAGAGCGTGTCCGATTTTGAACAAAACCGGTCACTCACCTGTTTTAAAATTTTGATTATCAAATCATTAAAATATTGGTACAGCGATTGACAAGGATAAGGTGTTGTCTAGTGCCCAAACTATCCTGCATTTCCATTTATTCATTATTCCCCATTTTTCGATGATCAACCTACGCGGTATCAATAAGTATTACCAAGTTGGCAAAAACCGGCTGCACGTGCTCAAAGGACTGGAGACCAGTGTGCAAGAAGGTGAACTGGTCTCCATCATGGGTTCGTCCGGTTCGGGCAAATCTACCTTGCTCAATATACTGGGCATTTTGGACGACTACGATGCGGGGGAGTATTATCTCAACAATACTTTGATGAAAAATTTGTCGGCTTCCAAGGCAGCCTACTACCGCAATCGCTTCATCGGGTTTGTGTTCCAATCGTTCAACCTGCTCAACTTCAAGAATGCCGCCGAAAACGTGGCCCTGCCACTTTATTACCAAGGAGTGGGCCGCAAAGAGCGCAACCGCTTGGCATTGGAATATTTGGACAAAGTGGGCCTGCGCGATTGGGCCGAGCACAGCCCCAACGAAATGTCGGGTGGGCAGCGCCAGCGGGTGGCCATTGCCCGGGCCTTGATCAGCCAGCCCAAGATCATTTTGGCCGATGAGCCAACCGGGGCCTTGGATTCCAAGACCTCCCACGAAGTCATCGAGCTGTTCAAGGACGTGAACCGCAAGGGAATGACCGTGGTGATCGTGACCCACGAAAACGATGTGGCCGCCGAGACGCAACGGGTGATCCGCCTGCGCGATGGCAATATTGTTTCCACCGATGGATTTGCCATCACCGCCGAAGACCAGGTTCAGCACAGTGTGATAGCCAAATAAAAATGCCCTTAGCCACGAATCCCCAGACCGCAACCGCCCCACATTATGTTTGACTTAGATAAATGGCAAGAAATCTTTGGCACGATCCGCCAAAATAAATTGCGCACTTTTTTGACTGCTTTTGGGGTGTTCTGGGGTATTTTTATGCTCATGTTGCTGTTGGGGGCGGGCAAGGGGATGCAAAATGGGATCGAACAAGAGTTTGCCGAGGAGGCCCGCAACAGCATCTGGGTTTGGGAGGGCAAGACTTCGCTGCCTCATAACGGCGGCAAACCGGGCCGGATCATCCGGTTTGACAACGAAGATTTGCGCCTTTTGTCCAGCAATACGACCAAAGTGGACAAAATAGCCCCGCGCAACCGCGTTTGGGGCGAATACACCATTACCCACGAGCGCAAAAATGGGTCTTACCAAGTATTTGGGTCGGTCTATGACTTTTTCCGGATCAACGGGGAGAAACTGAAACAGGGCCGCTTCCTGAACCGGAGCGACCTCACCGAACAGCGCAAAGTAATCGTGATTGGTGAAAAAGTACGCAAGGTATTGTTTGGTGAAACGGCTGACTCAGTGGGCTTGGGGGCCTACGTTGCCATCAAGGGAGTCAATTTTCGGGTAGTGGGCACGTTCACCTCCACCGGCAACAACGGGCGCAATGAAGAGCGGGCCTACATCCCCTTTACCACTTTGCAGGCGGTGTTCAACCAGCCCAACCAAGTCCAAATGTTTGCCGTGACCCCAGTGGGCAACCAGCCCGCCCTTGAACTGGAAACCGAGCTGCGATCCATGTTGGCCAAGCGGCACAATTTTTCGCCCGATGACAAGCAAGCCATTGAACTGTGGAACAACGAAGAGAATTTCAAGCGGTTTACGGGTCTGTTTGCCGGCATTGAGAGCTTTGTGTGGGTGGTGGGCATCGGAACGCTCATTGCCGGCATCATCGGGGTGAGCAATATCATGATGATCATTGTCAAGGAACGCACCAAAGAGATCGGAGTGCGCAAGGCACTTGGGGCTACCCCTTTCAGCATTGTGAGCTTGATTATCCAAGAGTCCGTTTTTATCACTGGCTTGGCGGGTTATATCGGCATGGCAACGGGAATTGGTCTGCTAGACGGCCTGCGTTACCTGATTGAGGCCACCGGGGCCGAGCTGCCGTATTTCACCCGCCCGGAAGTAGATGTGTACGTGGCGGTCGTGTCCACCTTGATTTTGGTGCTTGCTGGCGCTTTGGCCGGGCTAGTGCCTGCCATCCAAGCCGCCAATGTCAAACCGATTGAAGCCCTGCGGGCGGATTAGTGACTTACAAAAGTGTTGGTGAGGGCTTTTTTGGTCAATCGCCAACCGATTCCATATACAAGTCTGGTTACTGCGGCGATTTGGCCAAATCAGGGAATAAAAAGTGATAACGCAAAAAATAGCAGTGGTCGGGACAGAATGGCAAATAGTTGCTTGAAGGTCAAGCAACCCCGGCGTGTGAATGGCCCCAATCACCAGAACTTAATGTAACTTAGCAGGATGCAACCATTCAGCACCGATCATTTGGCCACTCATTTCCCGGTATCTGTCAAGGGGGTGCTGTTGGTGGGCGATCAAGTTGTGTTGCTCAAAAACGAGCGGAACGAATGGGAACTGCCCGGGGGCAAACTTGAGCGAGGCGAGGATCCCATCGCTTGTTGCGAGCGCGAATGGCTGGAGGAAACGCATTTGGCCGTTCGGGCCGTCCGCTTGCTGGATGCTTGGCTCTATCAGGTGTCGGCCGCTACCCAAGTGCTGATCCTTACCTACGGTTGCGAACTGGTGGATGCCGTCCAGCCGGGCGAATTTCAGATCAGCCACGAGCACAAAGAAGGTCGTCTGTTTGACTTGGCCAAACTGCCCGAAAGTAACACCCCAGCCGGTTACCTGGCTTCGGTGCGAGCGTGGCACCGGCTCAGGGAACAAAGGCCAGTTTGAGCAATCGGCCACATTACGCTACCTACAACGATTAATCACTACCAACGATGAACAAACTAAACATTGCCTTACTCCTGTTTGCATTGGCCCTTGGGCCGACTTGGGGAATGGCCCAAGACACCCCTTATCCCGATAAAATTGGGGTGGTGCGGCACAACCACATCGCCTTGCAAGTGGCAGATATCAAGGCCAGTGCCCAATTTTATGGGGAGTTGCTCGAGTTGGAGCGGATCGAGCTCACCGACCCCAAACTGAAGGACATTCGGGCGTGGTTCAAAATTGGGGATCAGCAAATTCACCTGCTGGCTGGGCGCACCCAGCCGGTGGTTAACGACCGGAACGGCAGCCATTTTGCAGTTTTTGTGAGTGACATCGCGCAGACCGAGGCCTACCTTAAAAAGCGCCAAGTGGCCTACCACGCCCAAACTCGTTTTGACGGGGTAAAACAAATTTACATTGCCGATCCCGATGGCTACTTGGTCGAGTTCAATCAAGAGGCAAAATAGCCTTTTGCACTATTTATTTACTTTACATGTTTTTTTGTATGTTTGATATCGATAAGTGGAAAGAAATTTATGCCACCGTGAGCAAGCATAAACTGCGCACCGCCTTGACTGCGTTTGGGGTATTTTGGGGCATTTTTATGTTGATCGTGCTGTTGGGTTCGGGCAAAGGCTTTGAAAACGGGGTCAAACAAAGCATTGATATTTCTCCCAATTCCGTGTTCATGTGGAGTCAGCGCACTAGCGAACCCTACATGGGCCTGAAAGCTGGCCGTTTTATCCGCTTTAAAAATGAGGATGTGGCCGCCATCCGCGAAAACGTGCCCGAACTGGGCGTGCTTTGCCCGCGCAATGTGCTCGAGGGCACTTTCACCGTGACGCGGGGGATGAAAAGTGCCGCCACCTTCCAGATTTTTGGCGATTATCCCGACTGGGCTCGTCTCAAGAAAATGGACATTCTCAAGGGCCGGTTCATTAACCAGACCGACATCAGCGAACGCCGCAAGGTGTGCGTAGTGGGCGAAGAAGTGGTCAGTGTGTTGTTCAAACCCGACGAAGAACCGATGGGCCAATACATCAGCATCAAAGGCATTTATTTTAAAATCGTGGGCATCCAACGGGGCTTGGGTACCCGGGGCGAAGATGTCCGGCAGGACCGGAATACCATTTATATGCCCCAAACAGCCATGCAGCAAGCTTACAGTCAGGGCAATGCCGTCTTTTGGTTTGGGATGCTGCCCAAGCCGGGGATCGCCTCGGCCGTGATAGAGCAAAAGGCCAAAGAAATATTGATGCAGCGGCACAAGGTAGCCCCCAACGATCTCAAGGCCATCGGGTCGGCCAATGTAGAAGAAGAATTTAACCGGATCAACGGCCTCTTTATTGGCATTGCGGGTTTCAGCTGGTTGGTCAGTTTGGGCACCATCATTGCCGGGATCATCGGGGTGAGCAATATTATGCTCATTGTAGTGCGGGAGCGCACCAAAGAAATCGGCATCCGCAAAGCCTTGGGCGCAACCCCGTGGAACATCGTCAGCTTGATCTTGCAAGAGTCGGTCGTCATTACGGCCGTGGCTGGTTACATCGGTTTAATGGCGGGCATCGGCCTGATCGAGGGGCTGAACTATGCCCTCAAAAAATTTGAGGCCGAAGGTGAGTTTTTTGCCAATCCCGAAGTCAATACCACGGTGGCCATCTCGGCGCTCATCTTACTCATTATTTCCGGGGCCATCGCCGGCATTATCCCCGCCGCCAAAGCCGCTGCGGTGCGGCCGGTGGTGGCCTTGCGGGATGAATAATGGTGGGGAAATGCTTAACCCACCGCGCTCTTGGGCTTTAGGCTGGCGGCTTTTACGGTCAACAGCACCAGCAACCCCGCAAAAAAGAAGGCGGAAAGAGCGAGGGTGCTCCCCCGCATCGATCCGGTAATGGCCACGACCGTACCGTAAACGGAGGTGCCCAGCACCGTCGAGCACTTGTCCAGCACGTCATAGAAGCTAAAATAGGAGGCAGTGTCGGTCGTGTCTTGGGGCAGGAGCTTGGTGTAAGTGGCCCGCGACAGCGATTGCACCCCGCCCATCACCAAGCCAACCCCAGCGGCCATCAAGTAAAACGCCATTTCCGAATAGACAAAATAAGCGGCAAAACAAACCCCGATCCAGATCACCAAGATCACGATCAGGGCATACCGGTTGCCCTTGCGGTCTGAAACTTTGGCAAACAGATAGGCCCCCAAAATGGCCACAATCTGCAACAGTAGAATGGTGCCGATCAATTTGCCACCCTCCATTTTCAATTCCTCAGAGCCGAACAGGGCGGCCAAATAAATGGTGGTCTGCACGCCCGTATTGTAAAGGAAAAAGGAAACCAAGAACCGGAGGGTATCCGGTTGTTGCTTCACCGATTGC
>JAYUVL010000465.1:0-2523 GCA_043754075.1 Cytophagales bacterium
CATCGAAAAACGTTACCGGGCGGGACAAGCCAATTATATAGAATACTTGGATGCCCGCACTGAACTGACCAACGCCCTTTTGCAACGCAGCATTGCTCACTACAATGCTTGGACCAAACTCGCCGAGGTAGAAAGGGCACAGGCCTCCTATCTGCTTGACTAGTTTTCCCATTATCCATTTCGTTATCCGTTAAAACAATAGTATCATGAAAAGTCTTGCCGCATTTTTGGCGTACTGGAAATTTTCCCTCCCTGTATTAGTGCTCATGCTGATCTTGCTTTGGCTGAGTGGTTGCAGTGGCAAATCGGTGAAGACCGCCGCCAATGCTCCGAATGATGGAGCTATTTTGGTCAAAACGGTTGCTGCACGCAAGCAAAACGTTACCGAGCCTGTAATAGCCTCCGGCTTGGTATCCTCCCAAACCGAAGCCCGGCTCTCATTCAAAACCGGCGGTATTATCCAAAAAATCTATGTTGAGGAAGGTGCCACCGTTCAAGCCGGCCAGCTGTTGGCCACGCTGAACCTGACCGAAATCAACGCCCAAGTAGCTCAGGCAAATGAAGGATTGGCCAAAGCCGAGCGAGACTACAAACGGGTCAAAAATTTATACGCCGATAGCGTTTCAACTTTGGAACAGTTTCAAAATGTAACTACGGCTTACAATTTGGCCAAGCAAAGTGTAGAGATTGCCAATTTTAACCAAACCTATTCCGAAATTCGCGCCAAAAGTAGGGGGAAAATTGTGAAAAAATTAATGAATGAAGGTGAACTGGCTGGTCCAGGCAGCCCAGTTTTATTCATGAATGCCACCGGGGCTGCCAATTGGGTGGTCAAAGTGGGGGTGGCCGATAAAGATTGGGTGCGGATCAAAGTGGGCGATGAAGCGCAGATCATGTTTGATGCCTTGGTAAACCAGCAGTTCCGGGGCATCGTGTCCAATCGCGCCCAGGGAGCCGATCAAGCTTCGGGGTTATACCAAGTGGAAATAAAAATTCAGGGGGCGGATCCCGACTTGGCCACTGGTTTTTTTGCCAGTGTGAAGATTTCTCCGAGCAGCGGCATAGAATACGTACTAGTTCCCATTGATGCGCTGATCGAGGGCAATGGCAACAGCGCCTTTGTGTTTGTCCCCGTGGCCAACCACGCCAAACAAAAAAGCGTGAAAGTGGCCTATCTGGCCAATGGAAACGCCATGGTGTACGAAGGGTTATCGGGCGATGAATGGCTGATCACTGCCGGTTCTGCCTATCTATCCGACAATTCACTCATCCAAATTGTCAAGTAACCGTCTCTAGCATTCACCGATTTTTGACCCATCGATATTTATGAAAATCTCCGAATATTCAGTCAAAAACCACCAATTCATGTTGATCATGTTCTTGGGGGTGTTTTCGCTCGGTATTTTTTCCTTGCTCAATATGCCCCGGGGCGAAGATCCTGAAATGAAATCAGCCCAGTTCCCGGTGGTGGTCATTTATCCGGGCACCAGCCCCGCCGATATGGAAAAGCTGGTAGTGGAGCCATTGGAGAAAAGACTATTGGAACTGGAAAACATGAAACGCATCATTACCGATGTGTACGATGGCGTGGCGGTGCTCAAAATCGAGTATGACTACAGTGTCGATCCCGATGAAAAATACCAAGAAATGGTGCGCGAGGTAAACTCAGTGCGCAAAGATCTCCCCGCCGATATTTTCAGTTTGGAGGTGCGCAAGGTCACCCCTTCCACTGTCAATATCTACCAATTTGCGTTGATAAGCGAAAATGCTCCCTACCACCAATTGAAACAATATGCCGACAAGTTGAAAGATCGCTTGGGCAAAGTGAAAGCACTGAAAAATGTGAGCAACTGGGGGTTTCCAGCCCAAAAAGTTGAAGTGAGCCTCAACATAGAAAAGTTGGCCCAAGACAAGATTCCCATCAATCGGGTCATCGGCGCCTTACAGAGCGAAAACGTGAACATTCCCGGTGGCAGCATCAACATAAGCACCAAAAAATTTAATATTAAGACCAGTGGCGACTACCAATCCATTGACGAAATCAGGAACACGATTGTATTTTCCACCGGTTCCAAGATTGTCTATCTAAAAGACGTGGCCGAGGTACGGCTTGGCTATGAAGACGAAAAGCACCTTGCCCGACTCAATGGCCACCGGGCCGTGTTTGTGACCGTCGCCCAGAAAGATGGGCAAAACATCCTCAAAGTCCGCGATGAAGTAGAGCCGGTAGTGGCTGATTTCATCAAAGAATTGCCCACCAATATTGATTTTATCACGTCATTTGACCAAGCGTCAAGTGTTGACAAACGGTTGACCCGATTTGGGTATGATTTTTTGATCGCCATCGGATTGGTACTGATCACCCTGCTGCCATTGGGCTACCGGGCCTCAGTAGTGGTGATGATCTCCATCCCCCTTTCATTGGCCATTGGCCTTATCTTGCTCAACGCCTTTGGTTTTACGATCAACCAATTGAGCATTGTCGGAATGATCGTTGCCCTAGGGATTTTGGTGGACGATAGC
>JAYUVL010000466.1:0-12883 GCA_043754075.1 Cytophagales bacterium
CATGCCCGTTGAACTTGGTGATTGGTTAACTGTTTAGCCAATGAGAGTGCCAATTATTGAACCCGATCCACCACGATCTTGGCCAGCCTTTTGACAAACCGACGACCAGTTTTGAAATCATTGGGGGCGATCAGAATGATCCGATCTTCCATTTCTGTCAAGGGCTGCCCGGCTTTTTCGGTGATAAAGTACAAGTTTTTGCCCGTGGGCGAGTTGAAAATTTCGTTCCAGGAAAAGACTGCTTTATAACCGTCCGCCCCGATAAATGTCAAATAAAATTCGCTCAGTACTCTAGGCGTTTCTGCTTGAAAATCAACGCTTTTGAGCACATCCAAAACCAACACCCCCCTTAATTGCTTGGCCACACCCTTCTTTTCGCCCAAGTGATTGGTGATGACAACATCTGCTAGATTTTGGGTCGGGTATTTGCCCAAATCAGCCAGCGTAATCTTTTTGGTGGTGTTCACTTTTCCCACTATTTCAAATTCATCGGTGTTGGGCGCAGTCGCTTGCCCATAAACAGAAAAGCAAGCGCATAACAAGTAGCAAGTCATTAAGTTTTTCATGGTACGAATGGAAAAAGTAGTGAAATAGACTCTTCCGCAAAAAGTAGGTCATCGGCTCAACAATGGCGCAAAATGTATTGATCCAGCAAAAAAACGTCATCGGATGGTGGCCAAAAGCGATCAGGCTGATGCCAGCTTTGGGCGCATCAGGCTGGCACTGTTAGTTTGCGAGGTTCATTATACGTTGCCTTTGCGCACATCGCTGTCAATCTGACCATCCACGATCTCGATCCGGCGGTCGGCAATATTGGCCAAGGTGGCGTTGTGGGTCACGATCACGAACGTTTGGCCCATCTCGTCGCGGAGCCGGAAAAAGAGTTGGTGCAGTTCTTCGGCATTGCGCAAGTCGAGGTTGCCACTCGGCTCATCGGCAAACACCACCAGCGGGGAATTGATCAGGGCGCGGGCAACAGCAATGCGCTGCTGCTCGCCACCGGACAGTTCCGCCGGTTTATGGCCCAGCCGGTGGCCAATGCCCAGCAACTTGGCCAGTTCAATGGCCCGGGCCTCCACTTCGGCCACTGGTCGTTTGCCAATAAAGCCGGGGATACAAATATTTTCTAGGGCGGTAAATTCTGGCAATAGATTGTGGAATTGGAACACAAAGCCAATTTTTTGGTTGCGAAAATTGGCTAGTTTCTCCTCGGGCAGCAGGCCCAGATCGGTTCCTTGGATGCGTACTTGCCCCTTATCGGGGCGATCCAGCGTGCCCAAAATATGGAGCAAGGTGCTTTTGCCCGCCCCCGATGGCCCAACGATGGAAGTAATCTGTCCTTGGTCAATGACCAGGTCGATGCCTTTGAGCACATGCAAGTGCTGGTAACTTTTATGGATGCCCAATGCTTCAATCATACTGCGAAGTAACACATTTTGGCCCCGTTGGCCAAATGGGATCAGTGCAAATCAAGCGGCCAGTTGACTGATGTATTTGACCAGCACCCGCTTGGCAATGGGCAGCAGTGACTCTTCCAGTGGGCAGGGCACTTTGGCTGCCACCACGAAGGCCGCTGGGTTGGGCAGTTTGCGGTATTTGCGCACCAGCCCCAGTTTGATGCTCTCGTACGTTTCACCCAAACCTTTGCGGATAGTGTCAATGTATTCAATATTGATGCCCCGGTATTTTTCGCCAATTTTTTCAAAAATGGTGATTTGGTATTGATAAATGATGATCTGGTTCATCAAATATTCGTTCAAAAGCAGGTAGCCCTCGCCCGAGTAGATGGGCAACAGGCCCACGGGCATGATCTCGAGGTGTTGCTCAATTTCATCATAAATTTCTTTGCCGTTGGCCAAAACATGGTTGATCCGCGGAAGGGCATATTGCACAATGTTTTCAATCTCGCGCATGGCCTCGTCATCTTCCACTATCCGCTTGTAGGCAATCTGTAGTTTTTGGAAATCGGCGTGGCTGATTTGTTGGGGAAAATTATCGTACAGGAGCTTTTTGTTCTCCCGGATTTGGGCCAAGTTTTGGTAATGAAAAACTAAATCGGCCAAAAATGGATATAATTTTCGGTCATTAAATTCTTCATTTACATTTTTGAGATAGGCTAAAAGGACATACTTTTTGTACTCAAAATCAATTAAGCCGTCGGTTAACCAATTGGGATCGAGTTTTTTCATGGGCAAAAAGCTAAAAAGTGTTCGTAATAATCGCCATACCGTCCAAATTAAGCCAAGGAATTGGATTTTGCAAATTTTGCCCGTTAAATTGTGGGGCTTTTTTATTGGCAATATGCAATAAAAATCAGCGGTAGGCCGTTGGTTGCTGCGCCCCATGCAGCGGGCACTTCCCGTCTGCTACCTGTCCAGACCAAACACTCCCTGCTAGGTATTTCCTTCCGCGCTGATTTTGATGCAATTCGCTCCTCGTTTCCGGCCAGTCTGTCCAAGCGGGCCAACGCTCCCAAGAGAATGCGGGTGATACAGGCATATTGCTACATATAAAATCAGCCTGCTTATATTTTATCCATTTTGAACAATCAGGCCAAATGCACAGGGTGTCAATCATTCATGGCCTTGGGATCAAAGGCGTCGCGCAGCCCATTGCCCAACAAGTTGAAGGCCAGCACCATTGCACTGATGCACAAGCTGGGCAGCACGATCAGGTGCAGTGATCGGAAACTTTTGGTTTCCTCGAAGCCCTCTAGCAACATGCCGCCCCAAGAGGGGGTGGGGGGGACTACGCCCAGGCCGAGAAAGCTCAAGCCAGCTTCCAGCAAAATGGCCGAGGCAAAGTTAGATGTGGCCAGCACGATGATGGAGCCCAACATATTGGGGAGAATATGGTGGTAAATAATCCGCCAGTTGTTGAGGCCAAATGCCCGGGCGGCCTCCACATATAGTTTGTGCTTGATGCTCATGATCTCCCCGCGCACCACCCGGGCGATCTCGACCCAAGTGGTCAGCCCGACGGCCACGAACAACACCCAGGGCTCGTTGGTGCCCAGTGACATTCGGAAAGCGACCACCAACATGATACTGGGGATGGACCAAACGACGGTCATGAGCCATAGGATGATGGCGTCGATTTTCCCCCCAAAAAAACCACTAATGGCCCCCAAGGATACCCCAACAACGAGCGAAATGACCACGGCGATACAACCGATGGCCAGCGCAATGCGCGTACCGTACATGAGGCGGCTCATCATGTCGCGGCCGTCCCGATCGGTCCCGAGGTAGAAAATGCGCTGGCTCACATGCTTGGCCTCAAATTCACGTTGCAAACTAGCAACTGCAATTTTTTTGATCAACGGGTTTTCGTTTTGCGAGGCAAGGGTGAGGTAGATGATGGTATCTCCCTGACGATAAAAATTGCTAGGATGACCCCACGCTGGCACTTGGGAAGGCAAGGGGTACAACGGTTTCACCATCTCAATCAGGGCTTTTCGCTTGACGGAATCGGTTCGTCCACCAGCGAACATACTGGCTTGACCGCGCATACCGGCCGAGTAGAGCTGAAAAAAGACCGAATCCCCCCGAACGGTATAAGACCGGACCGCATAGGGTATATAATTATGTTCCCATCCTTGCCACATATTGTCCAACAGGGTGTTTGGGAGGGGCAATTTATCTTGCGTATCTTTGAGAATGGTGGTTTGGAAGAACAGCCCCTTTTTCTGGATTTCTTGCATGCTTTCATTGGCATTGGGGGAATTGTCGGGCATGATGACATAACCCAAGGCTGCGACGAGGTGGGCACAAATAATCACAAACAAGCCAGCCATTGCAGGCTTGTTGGCAAATAGTTTCTGAAGAGCTACACGCGAAGGAGACTGTTGAATATATTCCACAATGATCAGATTAACCAATGAAGCCACCTTTGGGTTTTACTTTTCGGCCTTTCCATTTATAAGTTCCGAAATTAGCCGCTATCCCCATCAAAACCACATAAAACGAATACATCGGTTGCAAAACAAGAATTCCCCAAGCCAATGCCGCATAGCCGACAAAGCGCAAACCTTCGCTCAGCAACCACCACTCCGCGCAAAACTTTAGCAACCAAGCGGCGATAATCCAGCTTGGACGGACTGAATAGCCCGAAATTAAATAGAATATGGATATACCACAAACAAAATGATACATAAATACGGTCAAAGCAGGTAAAGTGACTGCGGCCTTGCCGTGTTGCCTCCACTTGGAAGCCCAGCGCTTGCGCTGCTGAAAAAAATCTTGGAAGGATGGTTGGGGCATTGTGCGTACTATTGCCGATATACTTTTCAAAAATTGGATTTGATTGGGGTACGCGGCCGCGATCTTCTGGAGCAGGAACTCATCATCACCCGAAGCGATGTGAGCAGAGCCAGCAAAGCCCCCTACTTCGTCGAAAACTGATTTTGGGTAGGCCAAGTTGGCCCCATTGGCCATATTGGGATGGCCCAGGGCTAGGGCCACCGCTCCCGAGACGGTCAAGCTGACCTGCTCTACCACCTGGAGTTGGGCAAAGAGGCCCAGGGGCGGTAGCAACGTGATGGGCCCAACAATAATTTTTGGGTCATTTTGTTTGTAAAATTGCCAGATGCTGGCCAGCCACTCTTTGCCCACCCGGCAATCGGCATCGGTGAGCACAATGAGCTCGCCACTGGCAACGGCGATGGCACCAGAAACCGCCATTTTTTTTCCTACCTGGGCTGGGCGCGAGTGGAGCAACCGCAGTGGATACGCAGCGTGGCCCACATAAGATTCCACCAGATGGCAGGTCTGATCTTCGGAGTGGTCATCACTGATCACCACCTCAAAGGGCCCAAAAGTCTGCTGATCCAGATCGGACAAGAGATGCTCAATATTGGGGGCTTCATTGCGCGCCGCCACAACCACAGTAATTTTCGGAGGCTGACCGGGCTGCGCCTCGTGTTCGCCAACTGGTGTGGGGTTAAAAACTGGAATGCGGCCCCATGCCCATCTCGCACCGCACAAGCCAACAAAGTAGAGTGAGGCAAATAGCAAAAACCAGCCTTCGGGACACGCGAAAATGGTCACGATTGGGTGCGCATTTGAAATTTCAAGTCCAGCAGGGCGGCGGAGCTGCGCAACACTTCAGCGATTTCATCCATGGAAGGGCTATCGTTGCGTACTTTGATGTGCCGGATAACTTTGCCCGTTCCGGTGAGCAGGTCACTTTGATCGGCCAAAAAACGCCCATTGCAAATTCCCAGCGTAACTTGGTCTTCGCCTTTTAGAATGGTGAGGTAACAGTACATTTTGCCTTGGTAATAAAAAAAGGGGGTACCATAAGAAGTTCGCTCTTCCACTTGGGGCGAGATGGAGAGGATCAATTGTTCCAAATTGATCAGCGGCTCCCAGAAATGTTCGGCAACCTTGGGCAAATAACTATCAAGCGCGCACAGTGACAATGTTCTGGCAAGTTGGACTAGAGCACGAAAATAACAAAAAAACCCACTGGATGTATGTCCAGTGGGTTAAATTCGGTGTTAAACTTTCACTATTCCACTGCTTTGCCAGTCGAGTAGTTCACTTTCAGGGCATTGGCCTCGCGCAATTGTTGCTTCACGTCCGACACGATACCCATCTTCGCTTCTTTATCCACTTTGAGCGACATGGTAATCTTGTCACGCTCCACTTCATCCAGTTTATCCTTTTCAGAATAAACAAAATTGGGGATCGCCTTTGGGATAATCAAGGCATCATTGGCCTGAATCCGGGGTTCAGTTCCAAATTTACCCGTATCCCTTGGCTTGCCAACGTAAATGTAACTCACCAGCGATTTCTTTTCCAGTTTCTGTAATTGGGTAGCAGCAGGCAAGCGGTTCATCACCAACAGATCCGTTTCACGCAATACCGTGGTCACCATGAAGAAAAACAACAACATGAACACGATATCGGGCAAAGAGGCCGTTGAAATGGACGGCATTGGCTTTGTTTGTTTCTTAAACTTAGGCATGGTTTTTAAATTTTAAAAATCATTTGAGCAAAATAGGCTAGTTGGCCCCAGTGTTGGTAGGTTCAGCCTCCGACAATTGGTAAGGGATTTTCTCCCGAACTTCTTTCAATCGAGGATCTTCCGCCTTTTTGGGGTCGTTTTCCAGATCGAGGTAGGCTTGAACTGTCATCCCCAAAGAGGCCGCACGCAACTCATTGTAAGCCCGCTTCAGTTCGTCCATCACTTTGATGTAAACATCATACCGTGTACCACGGTCCGTTTTGAAAGAGATAACTGCTTCCTTTGGACTTTCGGACAAAGTGGGGTCGGCATTATTGTTCATGATGAACTTTTTAGCGGCCTCTCTAATGTCCTTTACGCTCATCGGTTCACCTTCTACCAATAGTTCATTGTTGGAGTTGGTGAGCACACTGAAAACATTTCGTTCTTTCAATTTCACATCCACTTTGTCTTGCTTGGGTGGGAGCCGAATTGTAAGGCCCTTGTCCGAGGCAATGGTAGTGGTCACTAGGAAAAATATTAGCAACAAGAAAGCAATATCGGCCATTGAACTGGCATTGATTTCGGGTGCTACACGCGCTTTTTTTGCCATAAGTTTATTTATTTAAACAATTTGGTTACTTCACTGTAAACCACTGTTAGAGCAGTGACGATCAGCAAGACATAGCACATGATAATACTTCCCCCCACGAGTTGGTAGTTGCCTGGGGTCATAAACAGATTTTGCTTGAGCGAATCTGAAAATTTTGCTGGCACATCGCTGGACGACAGTATGTAGCAAACGCCAAATACTAGCGTGAGTGCTCCAATTCCGATCAACGATTTCAACAAACTTTTGGGATCCCCCACTGACTTGATCAGTGGCATAATGATGGCTGCACCCATTGAAACAGCGATCAAAAAGTATGACAAATAGATGCCTGCATCAATCCACCAAGTTGAGCTTGAACTTTCTTCCATGATTTTTTTAAGTTTTCAAGTTTAAATTGACAAAAAGAGCAGCTTATCTACCAGAGTATTTCACCAACATATCGACCAACGTAATGGAAGCGTCTTCCATTTGGCTAACGATGGAGTCAATTTTGGAAACACAATAATTATACAATACTTGCAGCACGATGGCCACAATCAGACCAAACACCGTGGTCAACAACGCTACCTTGATACCAGCGGCCACCAAAGTTGGAGAAATATCACCAGCGGCTTCAATCATGTCAAAGGCTTGGATCATCCCGATTACCGTGCCCAAGAAACCCAACATGGGGGCCAAGGCAATGAACAATGAAATCCAAACCAATCCACGCTCCAGTTTGCTCATTTCAACTGAACCATAGGCAACCACTGATTTTTCTACAATCTCCAACCCCTCAGAATGGCGCATCAAGCCTTGGGTAAAGATGGAAGCGACGGGACCCTTGGTGGCAGCGGTCACGTTTTTGGCGGCTTCAATACCACCAGATTTGAGTGCACCCTCTACTTGGTCCAGCAATTTCTGGGTGTTGGTAGTGGCTAGGTTCAAGGTGATTACCCGCTCAATACAAACGGCCAAACCAATGATCAAACAAAGCAATACTGGGGTCATCCAGATGACATCACCCTCAATGAATTTCTCCTTCATTACCTGGTGGAAAGACTTCTCTTCGACCGGGGCTGGGGTGGTCTCTCCCAACGCTGGAACAGCTGTTTGGGCAGTGTCAACCGCCGTTTGCATTGAATCAACTTTGGTCGTGTCAGGTGCTTGTGCATTGGCTGTGAGCACACTAGCTGCAACGAACGCGATAACGAACATGAAAAGCTTGAATACGTTTTTCATAAATCAGACAGATTGGGTTTTAAAGTGTAATTGATTGGGTTTTCGGTTTTTATTATCCATATTGGTCACCGCGACCAATTGCGGAGAAGGAGGGATTCGAACCCTCGATGCCCTTTTGGGGCATACCCGCTTTCCAGGCGAGCGCCATCGACCACTCGGCCACCTCTCCAAAACTGTAACATTTCATTTAGTTCACAAACGTACACAAGAGTTATCTCCTATGCAATAGGCAGAAAAACTTCCTTCCGACAAATAAATCAAGAAAAAAGCCTTTCTGCAATATTTTGGGCAAAAATCTCTCGAATTAGGGCGCTAAATCGCAGATAGTTTGGTCTCCAACTCGCCGACAAGCGTACCTACGGCCCTCAAAATCAAGACTATAATGGGGCTTGACCAAACTTTCGGCAATTTCTACTATCAAAACGGCCAATCCATCCAATTCTTCTTCCACACAATATAATTTCACGGGCGGGGAGCAATATTGTGTGGCGGCTTCCTCGATGGCAAACTTTTCTTCGGCCGGATCAATGCCCGCCACCCAGCCTTGATCGGTTACCCCCACGATGATCTTGCCCCCTTCGGTGTTGGCAAACGAAGTGAGCGTTCTGGCTATCTTGGCCAAATCGGTGACCCGCTGCTTGAAGTCCAAGGTTTGGGACTCGCCTTCTTTTATCAATTTCTGCAATCCTTCAGGAACACTGATTTTCATGGCCCGGATTTCTAAGGGAATAATGTTTCACGCGAGGCAAAAGATACACAGCACGTATGCCGCCGTTAGGCCCGCCACCAGCCCCGAGGGAGTTGGGTCAGGCCAAGGCCCGCTCCAGCAAAGCCTCGAGGATGTCCCGTCCGTCGGCATTCCCCAGCCGGGCCGATGTGGCACGCTCCGGGTGGGGCATCATACCGAACACGTTTTTGCCCAAGTTGCAAACGCCCGCAATATTCTGGGCCGAACCGTTGGGGTTGGCCGCTTCAGTCACTTGGCCGTCGGCCTCGCAATAACGGAACAGCACTTGGTCGTTTTGGTTCAGACTGGCCAATATTTCGGGGGCGGCATAATACCGTCCATCGCCGTGGGCAATCGGGATTTGGTAAGCGCGCCCCGGATCCAGATCTTGGGTAAGGGGGGCCGAGCGGGAAACTGGCTTCAGGTACACGTTCTTGCACACATATTTGCGGCTGGTGTTGCGCAGGAGTGCCCCCGGCAACAAGCCTGCCTCGGTCAAGATTTGGAAACCGTTGCAGATGCCCAGCACATGGCCGCCGGCCGCCGCGTGGGCCACCACCGACGCCATCACTGGCGAAAACCGGGCAATGGCCCCCGAACGCAAATAGTCGCCATAAGAAAACCCCCCGGGCAGAACAATAAAATTGCACCCGTGGAGGCTGGCATCTTTGTGCCAAAGCTTGATGGCTTCCTGCCCCAACACTTCGCGGAGGGTATAGTGCATGTCGTCATCACAATTCGACCCTGGAAATACTACGATGCCAAATTTCATGTTTGATCAGGAAAAAATTGCCCACTGTGCTTTCAGATAGCTCACTGCTATTTTGGCAGCTAAATTATTGCTTTTTGGCCAATGATGGTCACCTTGGGTGCGAGTTTGGCTTAAAATTTACAACTTGCGCTGCCCAAACACGTTTTGGCGGTTGTTTGGGGGGCCTCTTTGGCTTTTAAGTGAAAGTGTAGCCCACTGCATTGCAAGTGTGCTTACATTTGCCACTGCTCAACGCGGAATGTGTTGATTCCACCTTTTTCTTGTTTTATGACGATTGGCCGCTGTTACACCTATTTAATGCTGTTGGCTGCCCTTTTGGCAACTGCCTGCATTAAGTTACAGGAAAAAGAGATCAAACTCGCCCCCATTTGCCCACAATGTGTGGGTTATTTGCAGGATAGCGTCAAAGCGATGCCGGGAATAAAGTATGTGGAGTACTCGCCCAAGCTCCAGTTGTTAAACGTGAAGTACGACACTACCAGTTTTAGCCCCCGCCGCTTGCAACGCTTCTTGACCCAGCAGGGTTTTATCCGATCCGTGCGCGACTCTTCATATAAAATACCCACTTGTTGTAAATAAGTTGCCCCTCTCAAGTCGGTGCTTGGGTTTGGTGTCGCTTATTCTCCCTATTGCCCGGCGCCATTGATCTTGGTGCTTGTCATTTTTTTGCACAAAAGTATGAAGGATCGCCACTTTGATAGCACCTAGGGCAGTTGTGGTCGCGAAAAATTCGGCGTGGGCGACGGTATTTGGGGGTTTTATGCTGGGATTGGCCAGCTATTTATCACCATTGCATTCATTGAAGATTTTAAATGATTTGCGCAACATCGGCTTGTAGTATTGAGCCAAATCAAGTTTTTTTGTTGTGAATCAACATCATGCAGTTTTATTGTACGTTTGTGTACTCGAGTGAATCATCAAAGGATTTGTTACTTAAACCAATGTTTATTGTCACACTTGCAAAACCCTCTACCGGCGTAGATGATTGGGCCTTAGCATTTAATTGCCCAAGATGCTTTATTTTCTTGCTATGACAAGATTTTTTATCTATCTTACTTATTTATTGCTCCCGATTCTCCTTTTTTTTGCGCACGGCGTTTCTGCACAAAATGGGAAGAAGGCACCCAGCAGTGTCCAAGCCCAACTAGTGGATCTGCACATTTGGCGGTTTGCCAACCGTGAGCAGGCACTTTTTTATGATTGTGCCCTCGCCTTCGCCCATGAGCAGCGCTATCGCCAAACTACCCTGGGCCAACGCGCTCAGCTACAGGTCAGTGCCGATTCGGTACGTCATTACTATCGGGCAGCCTCGGCACGTAATACGCGGTCGGCCCTGAAAAGCAGCAAACAAGCCTTGAAAACCTTGTTTGGTACCACTTTTTCATCTCCCGCCGAGTTGCAGCAGGGGATCAATGCCTCGCTTGCCCATTTTGAGGCCTACCAAGATTCCGTGGTCATGATCATTGGCAAGGTAGATAAAATTTTGGCACGCTATCGCCAGTCTTGCCAACTTTATCAATCAGCCACCAAGGGTTTTAAAGATGGGGCCAGTTTGTACCTAAATAAGCAGAAACTATCACTGGGTCTGTTAGACTCGGTTCGCCAAGTTTTTTCTGAAATCGACCAACTTCTGGTAGAGTATCAGCAGGTGGGCCAACTGGCCAATTTGAAGCAACAAACGCAGAAAATCACCTTGATCCGTTATAAAGGGAGCGCCCTCAATGCTGCTGCCGACTGTGGGAATACCTACAGCACCGGCCAGAGCGAGCTGTTCCTATTGGATTTTCGCCCACAAATTGAAATAATTTTCTACAAAGTTCGGGTCCAACTCCCCGCGCTGCGCAAAGGATTTGGCTTGGCTGATCAGTTGCTCAATAAAGCACTGGCCCGTTATTATGCGCCAAACTCTGCCAAACAAGCCGGGCTGGTAGAATACCGACCGACCTTGGAGCGGCAAATTGTGGACAGTTTGCGGCTATTTGACAATAATTCACTGATCGCCAACTTGCTCACCTACAAAATTGTAAAATTGGAGGCACTCCATGCCATCTATCAATACCAACGGGCAAGGGCCGCGCAATCATTGGATCTGGGGGCCCAATACAAATGGCAGGGGCAAATTGTGAGTTATTTGGCCAATTGCGACACCGCACTGAACAAGATCAGTTTGGATGATAATTCGCTGGCCCATTATTCCCTTTTTTTGGAACAACCTACCGAGGGGAAAGCCAGCATTGGGGAGTTTGTCATTATGGAAAAACAGCAAATATCGAGTTTGCTGAACGGGTGGAAGTTCACTGAAACCGAGACCTTTGCCCAGCTGAAAAAACTGGGGCAGTATGCTGCATACGGGTCTGTGCCCATTGCCCTTTACGTGTACAAGGACGAAATGCCGGAGTTGTTGGCCAAGGGCTGGTTCGTCAGTTTGCACACCCATGAGTTGCCCAAAGACGAAACCTTTGTCGCCGGTTACCATCAGGGACCGGGCAAAGACCGCACCGCCTTCGTGGCTCACATCAGTGCCAACGGCCAAGTCAAATGGCTTACCGAAATGCCCAATGAGCAACTGGGAGCCCCCAAACAGCTCTTTGTTGTGCTGGATCAGCAGGGCGGGGCCTGCCTCAGCACCCGCAACCAAGCCAACCAGTCCCAATCCATGTTGCTCAATCAGGAAGGAAAAAAAATGTCAACTGGCCAACTGGGCATTGCAGCGGTGTGCTTCAATCCTCAGTCGGTCATCCACTTGCAAATAGAACACTCCAGTAAATTGCGTTGCAATTTTGTCAACGCCTTGGGCCAAACCGTAGCTTCCACCGAATTTGCTTTTGCGGGCAGTGTCATTGGGGTGGTGCCAGATGGGGACGGGTTTGCCCTAGTGGCCAATTTTACCCAGTTTGCCGATGCTACCGGTCGTCCAATCAGGAGTGAAGCTTTCAGGGTGAATGGAACCAATGTGATCCTGCTTAGGCTGGGGGCACAGGGACAACTTCGGGAAGTTATTCCCTTTCCTTCGCACAACACCTTGTTTGGCAACGAAATATTCCAGACGGCCAGTAAGACTTGGGTAGTGAAAGGCTGGCAAGCCAGTGATCCAATGCGAGACCCGGCTACCGAGCAGGCCACTCCCTGGAGCGCTACCTTCAAGACAAAGTAAGAGGACAAAACTGCAAACTTGGGAGCGGCCAAGCGCGGTATGAATTTATCACCTGCCTTTATCATCCTGAATCATCTCGCCCCATCCAATTGGCTAGAAATATTAAACCATTGAAAATCAATATAATAAATCAAGAAAACCCTAAAACCGTTTTAGTTTTGGGATAACAACAATGACAGATGCAACTGCGCAAGTATTGATAAAAAGAACGGGCCGGACCTGCGATGGACCGACCCGTTGATTCCTAGAAAAGAACCGCTTGATTACTGAACCACCATTTTTTTCTGATAAATGCCGCCGTCATTGCCCATAATCCGCAGGACATAAGTGCCGGCCGCCAATGCTTGCCGGAACGTTAGGCGCATGGTCACCTCGGTTCCGTTGCGCTCAAAGCGTTCGCTGAAGAGCTCCCGGCCTGCGATGTCATAGAGCATTACCCGGCCTGCGGAT
>JAYUVL010000467.1:0-30629 GCA_043754075.1 Cytophagales bacterium
GCGAGGTGCGGCAGATACTGCAGCACGCGCTGGCGGGTGCTGGCGGCCTCGCGGTCATATTTGGTGAACGCCGCGACTTTAATGTTGGTAGGGGGGCGCATCAGGCGGTCAGAGGGTCAGGCGCGCGACGATGGGGGCGAGCGATTGGCGCCAGTCGGGCATGGTATGACCGAAATCGCGGGTGAATTTGGCTGTATCGAGCGCGGAATAGGCCGGGCGCGCGGCGGGGGTGGGCCAGTCGGCGGTGGTGATCGGGGTAACGGTCGTACCGGTCTTCGCCTCCTGCTGAACCGCGACGGCGAGATCGAACCAGCTGGCGATGCCACTGCCGGCGGGCCAAGGCCACTTTTTTTTGCGTGGGCGATAACCTGCGCCGCCACCCCAGCTTGCACCTTCGCCTGCGCCAAGCCGGGCACCGGGCGGCCAACCACACTTTCAACCATTTGAGTGGCTGGAGCACCGACAACCAGCGCTATTTCGAGAACGTTGCGCTTTGTCAGGTCCTTTTGGCAACCCATGCCCCTCCGTTTCAGGAACCAACCTGGCCCAAGCCCTTGTTCCGCCCGCCCTATGGCCGGATTGGGGCCCGCCAAGCCCAAGTACTCCGGGCCACCTATGAACTTGTGATGTGGGACGTGCTCAGTGGCGACTACGAACGCAGCATTGGCCCAGAAAAATGCCTGCGCAATACCCTTCGCGCTACCGAAAACGGGTCGATCGTCGTATTTCACGATAGCCGGAAAGCATTTCCCAATCTCCAATACGTCCTTCCCCGCTATTTGGAAGCATTGGCCGAAAAGGGGACCGTGTTTGGGGCACTGTAGGCGTTTTGCCCGCCTTAGCCCGATTTTTGCAATCTATTCCCGATGCCCCATCGTTTATCCCGCGCCAATGATTATTTTTGTAGAAACGAAGCCAGTCGGCTCCGCGTGGGCAAGCCCAATATTTAACACCGCCAATATGAGAATATCACCCATTTTGATTGGAACTCTATCGCTCATCTGGCTGCTCAGCATGGGGGCATTACCGGGTCTGGCCCAAAAAAAAGACAAAAAAGAAGGGAAAGAGCAAAAAGAGAACAAGCGCCAAGACGAAGCTGACAACGAGCTAAACCAGCAGTTGATGGAAGAGTTGGCCGATCTCGACCGCGTCAATACCGAATACCAATTCACCGAGGGCATGCAGTACTTTTTGTTGGCCGACTACCCAAAAGCCATCAAATCATTTGAATCCTGCCTCAAACTGGCCCCCGAAAACGCAGCCGTGCACTATCAGATCGGCCAGTGCTATTTCAAACAGGGCAAGTATGCTGAGGCCCTCAAATATAGCCAAGAAGCCCTCAACACCAACAAGACCAACAAATACTATTATCTACTGGTGGCCGATACCTACCAAAAGCAGGAAAAATATGCAGATGCGGAGCGAATCTACACCGCGATGCTCGCCAGCGTAGCGGGCACCAGCGACTATGCCTACGACCTGGCCAACGTGATGTTCATGCAGGGAAAATATCGCGAAGTGATCAAGGTGTATGATGAACTGGAACAAAAGGAAGGCCCCGACGAAGACTTGATCATGCGCAAACAAAAGCTTTACCTCACGTTGGACAACTTGGCGGGGGCCATCAAGGAAGGCGAAAAACTCATTGACACCAACCCGGAAGTTCCCGAATACCATTTGGCACTGGTGGAGTTGCTCATCAATAATGATCGCAAGGAAGAAGCCAAGAAAATGCTGGACGCGCTCGCCCAACGGTTTCCCAACGAACCCAGGATCCGGCTCTTCAAGTCAGAACTGATGGGCAGCGAGGGCAACTTGGCCAGCCAGCTCAGCGAGATGGAAGCCGCTTTTGCCAATCCCACCCTTGGAGCGGAAGACCGGGTGAAAATGTTGGCCGGTTTTTTTGGTGAGATGAAAACCGCCGAGCAGAAAACCTTTGGCCTTAAACTGGCCGAGTCAACGGCCAAGCTTTTTCCCGATGCAGCCCAAGTCCAGAGCCTGTATGGTGCCTATTTGAGCGAAAATGGCAAAGTGATCGACGCGCGCAATGCCTACTTAAAAGCCCTCCAGCAGGATGGCAACAATTTTCAACTCTGGGTGAGCGTGGTGCAGATCGATCTCCAGCTCAAAGATTACCAAGGTTTGGCCAAACATACCGAGGATGCCTTGGAATTTTTCCCCAACCATGCGGCCTTTTGGTTCTATAACGGAACGGCCCATTACCTCAACCGCAAGTATGAGGAGGCGATTGGATCACTGGAACAGGGCAAGCTGTATGCCGCCGGCAACCAAGAAATGCTGTACCAAATCCACGCTCAACTGGGCGATGCCTTCAACGGGCTAAAGCAGTATGATCGCTCCGACAATGCCTATGAAGAGGCCCTCAAATACAAGCCCGACGATCGGATAGTGATCAACAATTGGAGCTATTATTTGTCGCTCCGCAAGCAAAAGCTGGACAAGGCCAAAGAAATGTCGGCCAAACTGGTGCAATGGGAACCCGACAATGCCACTTATTTGGATACTTACGGCTGGGTATTGTACGTGGCCGGCGAATACAAAAACGCCTTGATTTACTTGGAGAAAGCAGCCAAAAATTCCGAGAGTGGCACCATCCTAGAGCATTACGGCGACGTATTATTCAAGTTGGGCCGGGCAGAGGAAGCCTTTGTACAGTGGCAAAAAGCCAAGAAAACTGGGGCGGGCCTCACGCAGTTTATTGACCGAAAAATCGCTGAAAAGAAATTATATGAATAATCCCACCGCTGAAATTACCCTTCGGGCAGCCAAAAAATCATCCTACCAATTGCTGCTGCAACTAGGGGTGCTGGCGTTGGTATTGAGCCTGGGCGCGTGCAAGAAACCACCCGTGGCCACCGTGGCCGTCCCCGAGGTCAAGACCCAGCAACCATTGAGCGGTGATACCGTTCGGTCAGCTACTTTTGGGTTAAAACAAGCTGATTTCAACTACTGGTCGTCCCGGGGCAGGCTCTATTTCAAGGACGGTAAGACCGAGCAAAATGCCTCAGTGGACATTCGGATGAAAAAGGACAGCCTCATCTGGATGTCCGTCCGGGTGATGAGCATCGAGGGCATCCGCCTGCTGATCACCCAAGATTCCCTTTTTATGATGGACAAAGTAAACCGCGATTTTTTGGCCATCAGTTTTGATTCCCTTTCGCGGGCCCTCAAGCTCAAGGCCGATTTCAAACTCGTCCAGTCCACCATTGTGGGCAACTTGCCCTTTGTTGTGCGCGACGTATCGCAGGTATTGGCCGAAGGATCTGATAATTTTTTAATCAGACAGGAGGAAGGTGGGCTGGATGTGCAGGGTTTGGTAAGCCGGTTCAACCAAAAATTGGGGCGTTTGCTCATGACCGAGCCCAATTCGGGCAACAAGTTGGAAGTCAATTACGACGCGTTTACCTTGACTGGCCCCCAATTATTGCCCTATAAATCATCGACGCTGATCAATTTCACCAACCGCCAAAATGTAGCTGCCGTTTTACAGTTTGAGCTCACCCACTCCCGCGTGGACCTGGGCGACGAGCCGCTGGAGTTTCCATTCAAACGCTAAGGCCCGGTTCATTGACTTGGATGAGCGCCGGCTATTTGGGCATGGTATTTGGAAAATATAGTTTGTTGATTTTTGTTGTGTTTTTTTGTGTACCATAGTCTGTTCTGCATCATGCAAGAAGTAACCAAGGGCCCGCTCAATAGCAGCGTGTTCAATACTTATCAGGAAAACGGCCATGCAAAGGAAGTAATCTCGATGGCCGAGTTTCAATCGCTCAAGCAAGAACTGCTCGAGAAGCAGCGCCTGATGGAAGAGCGAATGTGGATAGACTCCAACCTTAGCCGTTTCGATGAACTGCTCCGCATCAACTATGACAAGAATCTGCAAGATTTTGCATCCGTGCTGTTGGAATATTTTGCCGAGATGACCGGTGCAGTACACGGGGCCTTCTTTGTGATGGACAGCGACAGTGAGATCATCAAGGCGGTGGGAGGCTATGCCTGCACCCCCGCCACCATGCACAAAAGCAGTTTTCAGCTTGGCGAGGGCCTCATTGGTCAAGCGATCAAATCGCAGCGCTTGTTATGCCTTGACAACGTACCGACCCGCATAGAATCGTCGCTGGCCCACGCCAGCAATGCCAGCCTGGTCATTAGCCCCTTTCTGTTCAATCAATTGGCCTATGGCGCACTGGAACTGATTACCCTACAAAAAATGCCCGACCGCTATGTAGAACTTGTTCGGCGGTGCTCACAAAGCGTGGCCACCTCGCTCCAGAGCGTGATCAACAACCAGCGCACTAAGCAACTGCTGGAGGCCAGCTTGCAAAAGACCGAAGAACTGCAAGCACAGAGCGAAGAACTCCGCCAAAACATGGAAGAGCTCGAGACCACTCAAGAAGAAATAAAACGCAAGGAATTTGAGATAGGGGGTATTTCGTATGCCCTCAACAGTACTTTGGCCAAGATAGAGTTTGACCTCGAGGGGCGGATATTGGAGGTTAATGAGCGCATGGCCCAATTGTTGGGCTACACCCCCGACGAACTTTTGGGCTTGCACCACTCGGTTTTGCTCGAGAAAAAGTACGCCGAGTCAAAAGAGTACAAAAACTTTTGGGAACAACTCCGATTTGGCATTGCCCAGTCTGGCCCCGATATTCAACGGATCACCAAAAATGGCAGCAGTGTCTGGATGTCGGCCAGTTACACGCCTATCCTCGGGCCAGATGGCAAGCCTTATAAAGTTATCAAACTTGGTATTGACATCACCGCTTACAAACGGCTATCCATTGGTAATGCCAACGAACTTAAAGCCATCAACGAGTCGTTTGCCGTCATTGAATTTGAGATGGATAGCACGATCATCAATGCTAACCAAAACTTTTTGTCAGCCATTGGCTATGAACTGCACGAGATAATCGGCAAACCACACCGGATATTTGTGTCCAAACCGCACAGCGAGAGCAACGAGTACCGTATATTATGGGAATCCCTTCGCCAGGGGCTGTTTCAGCGGGGTGAGTTTCCCCGGGTGTGCAAGAACGGTCGCACGCTGTGGATAGCGGCCAGCTATAATCCCATCGTCGATGAAAACGGTGTCCCTGTCAAGGTGGTAAAATACCTGATAGATATCACCCACCTCAAGTCACCTTTGTTAGCCAATTGATGTGGTAGAACAGAAACAACTAGTCGAGGCGCTGCCCACCCATCAAGTCGGGGAGAGTTTGGAGGACCTACGGGCCAAGATTGCCGAACTGGAGCGGCAGCAAGCTTTCCACCGGGCGCTCAACCATTTTAACGAGGTCATGCAATGGCAAGAAAACCAGACCTTGGGCCTTTGGTGCAGCCATTTGCTGCTCAAGCTCATTCCATTTGCCGAGGCTTGCCGGGCCGTCATGTACCGTTGGCACCCTACCACCCAGCAACTAGTCCTGGCAGCCACCTATGCCGTGGCCGATCTGGATGCATTGCCCACTAAATTCGACATGGGACAGGGCCTGATCGGTGCGGCGGCCAAGAGCCAAAAAGCCCGGCTCATGGTCCAAGAAAACTTGTCGCTGCCACTCGGGAGCCTGCTTGCTACCCAGCCCGCTGGGGTATTTCTGTTGCCCTTGGTGTATCAAAAGCAGACTTGCGGGGTCTTGGAAATGGTTTTTTTGCACCAGCCTCCCTCCGAGACCCTTGACTTTTTGCAAAAACTTGCCGAGAGCATTGCCGGGCATCTCTACAACTTGATCAAAGAAGAAATCCTTAACCAGACCATTGGGCAGGTAAAAGAAAGCGAGGCGCGCCTGCAACGCTTGGCCGAAGTAAGCACCGAAGGAATCCTGATGGTGGTAGGCCAGCGGGTGATCGAGGTAAACCCCGCCTTTCTGTCCCTGATGGGCTACCATGCCGATGAAGTAATTGACCAATCGATCTACAAATTTTTTCCCTCCTCGGGACAGGAGTTGCTCTCCGCCGCCAAGCAAAATGCTACCTTGGAAACCCACTGCAAGCACCGGGAAGGTGGGATAGTGCATGTCGAAACCAAATGCCGCGAACTGATCGCGAATGGAAACAAGGTGCGCGTACTGAACGTGACCGACATCACTGCCAGGCGACAGGCCGAGCGGGAACTTGAACAAAGTGCCCAACGCTTAGCCGAGGCCGAAAAAATAGTGGAGCTTTCACACATCATTGAGCAGAAAAACGAAAGCATCACCTCTAGCCTGCGATACGCCAAACGAATCCAAGAATCGCTCATGCCCCGCCCCCAGCTTTTGCAGCAATTCTTTTCCGAATACTTTGTGATTTATCGTCCGCGCGACATTGTCAGCGGCGATTTTTACTGGATGCAGCAAGTGGGGCCAAAACTGATGCTCGCCGTGGGCGACTGTACCGGGCACGGCGTACCCGCGGCATTTATGTCAATGCTGGGCATTGCCACCCTCAACAACATTGCCCTCCAAAAGGGAATGACCAAACCCAACGAAATCCTGGACGAACTGCGCAAGGAAATTTACTATCTGCTCAAGCGAAACGAGACCGAAAGAAAAGAAGGCATGGATGTGGCCCTGTGCGTGATAGATCTGGAAGCCGCCATAATTGAATTTGCCGGGGCACGCAGTAACCTCATTTATATCCAAGACAACCAGCTCCACAGCATCAAGGGCAGCAAAACATATATAGGGGGCGAGTTGAGCGAGGCCAGTTTTGAGATCCACCACATAGACATTCGCCCCGAGACCCGTCTCTACCTGTTTTCCGATGGCTACTGCGACCAATTTGGCGGCCCCCAGAGCCGTAAAATAGGCTCCCGAAACTTCCAACAGTGGCTGCTTGATATCCACAACCAGCCCATGAGTGCCCAGGGCGGGTGGCTGGACACTACCCTAAGCCGCTGGATGGAGGAAGGTGGCGAAACCCAAATCGATGACGTTGCGATCATCGGCATTAAACTCTAGCCGCCAAACGGCGATATATGGCCTAGGCTAGATGGGCAGTGAAAATCTCCTTGGTTTATCCGCCTTTGGTTACTTTTGCTCCCAGTGTTGATGTTCACGCCATGCAAAAACCGTTTGCCCGTTTTCTGGTTATTAGTTTGCTCGCCATGGTGCCCCCGCTTTTGCGTGCCCAATCGCCCAAGATCACGCCCAGTTTTGAGCAGGTGATTTCCCTGCGGAGCGCGGGGAGCCCGGCCATCTCGCCCGATGGCCGGCACGTGGCCTACACCGTTGGCAGTGCCGACTGGAAAGAAAACACCTTTGACACCGAGATCTGGCTGGCCAAGGAAGGCCGAGCCCCGTTCCAACTGACCAACACGCCCAAAGGTACGTCCTCGGCCCCCCGCTGGTCGCCCGATGGCCAGTTCATTACTTTTCTGGCCGACCGGGGCAACAAGACCCAGATCTATGTCATCCGGGCCGAGGGTGGTGAAGCCATGGCCATTACCGCCGAGACCGAAGGCGTGGGCAGTTTTGAATGGGCACCTGATGGGGCGCGGTTGGCCTTTGCCTTGCCCGAAAAGGAAAGCAAAACCGAAAAATCGGCCAAAGAGCGCTATGGGGCTTTTGCCGTGGAAGACACCGAGTTTCGCCGTTCACACCTATGGCTGATTGAGTTTGGGCCCGGGCTGTTCAATCACACCGAACTGCCCTGCCCTGCCGAGACTGATTCGGCCAAAGCCAGAGGATGCCCCCAGTTATTGCCCAAACCCACCCGTTTGACCGAGGGCAAATTCACGATCAGCAATTTTGCCTGGTCACCCGATGGCACCACGATTGCAGTGCAACACCAACCCGATCCGCTGATCAACAGTTCCTTCCGATCCGAGATTTCGCTGGTCCATGTGGGCAGCAAAAAAATGACCCCGTTGGTGGCCAATCCCTCCGCCGACACCAATCCGATCTGGTCACCGGATGGCAAATTTTTGCTCTACTTTTCAGCCCTTGCCGATACTGTTTCCAATTATTATAAAAACAACCAACTTTTCAAAATTTCCGCCAATGGTGGTCCGGCCGTCCAATTGGCCAGTCGTTTTGACGAACAAATTAGCAACATCACTTGGAGCCCGGCCGGTATTTTCTTTGTGGCCAGTCAAAAGACAAACAGTCAATTGTTTAGCCTCGATCCCAACTCGGGAGCGGTCCGGCCCGTGGCCAATACGCCCGAAATGGTGTCGTCAGCCAGTTTTTCCAAAGATGGCAGTGTAGTCGGCCTGCTGGCCCGCACCGCCACCAGCTTGGGCGAAATCTGGAAAACCAGCGTCAGCAATTGGAAGCCAGTTGCCCTCACTCAGTTCAGTGCCCAGATAGCCCAGTGGAACGTGGCCCAGAGCGAGGTCATCACTTGGAAAAGCCAAGACGGGGCCACCATCGAGGGCGTGTTGCACAAGCCACAGGACTATGATCCAAAGAAAAAATACCCCTTGCTGGTCGTTATTCACGGAGGGCCAACGGGGATCGACACGCCGCAGCCAGTGCCCGGTTATGTGTACCCGGTGGTGCAGTGGCTGGCCAAGGGGGCACTGGTGCTCCGCCCCAACTATCGCGGATCGGCGGGTTATGGCGAGGCATTCCGCACCCTCAACGTGCAAAACCTGGGGGTGGGCGATGCTTGGGACGTGCTTTCGGGGGTGGATCATTTGGCCAAGCTGGGCCTGATCGACACCGCCCGCTTGACCACTATGGGCTGGAGCCAGGGCGGCTATATTTCGGCTTTTCTCACCACATCCAGCCGGCGGTTCAAGGCCGTTTCGGTCGGGGCGGGCATCTCCAACTGGATGACCTATTACGTCAACACCGACATTCACCCTTTCACCCGGCAATATCTCAAGGCCACCCCGTGGCAAGATCCAAAAATTTACGAAAAGACCTCACCGATGAGCTACATCCGCTCCGCGCGTACCCCAACCCTGATCCAGCACGGCGAATTTGACCGGCGAGTTCCCCCAGCCAATGCCTACGAACTGTACCAAGGGCTACAGGATTTGGGCGTGCCCAGCAAACTGATCATCTACAAAGGTTTTGGCCACGGCATCACCAAGCCCAAGGAACGGCTGGCGGCGACCTGGCACAATTGGCAATGGTTCAACCATTACCTGTGGGGAGAGCAAGTGGAGATTCCAGTGGGCAAGTAATTGTTTTACCCTTTGCACGGTCACAATTTTTCATTTGCTGCCCTGGGTCAGCCATTCAGGGGCGAGGGCGGCCAACAGGGCAAAAAAAGCGGCACGAATACCCAGCGGGGCTAGGCCAACTGCCCGATGGCGATACCCGGATAATGCTTGGCCCACTCGCTCAACATCATGGAGTAGGGCAGTTCGGCAAAAGTCCCATAGTCGTGCACATATTCCATAAACTTGGTGCCATCGGTGTTACAGGGCTGAAAAATGGAATCAGTTTGCCCATCGAATTCCAACGGTGCCACGTTCAGTTTTTTGCACAGGGCCAAATTAAAGGAGGGCGTGGCTTTCACCCAGCGCGCTTGGAGGTACAATTCGGCATATCCATGGAAAACCAATACGTTGGTACCCAACTGTTTCTCCAATTTTTCCGTCCCAATATGGTTGGTCACGTTGGCGAAACCGAGGCGGGCCGGAATGCCCACTGCCCGGGCACAAGCCGCCAGAATATTGGCCTTGTCGATGCAATGTCCCTCGGGGCGGAGGATTTGGGCACTGGCCTTAAACACCTCCCGCTGGATCCCAATGGGATAGGGATTGTACCGAAAACCATCTCGGACGGCCAAGTACAGACAGCGAGCCTTGGTCAGGTCGTTATCTCCCTCCCGGGTGTGGGCCTGGGCATACGCCACGACCGTTTGATGGGTGGAGTCAGTAAAAAAATTGGGTGCAAGGTACGGTGCTAACAACATGGCAACGGCAGTTTTTGGAATAAAATAACACGGCAAACCCTTAAAACGGCCAATCTCACAAATCTTGGCGTAAATTTACACCTCATTTAGTGTTTAAACAGCGTTTCCATGCGTTTCTTTCTCCTGCTAGTGTGCGGGTTGGCCATTGGCTGCCACCCCCGCCCCTCTGGTAAAGTCTCATCATCGTCCCTAGCCCAATCACCCAATGTAGCATTGCTGGCCGATGTGCAGATTCTTGCCTCCGATAGCTTGGAAGGCCGCCTTACCGGGGCACCCGGCGGGCTGCGGGCCCGAAACTACCTTGCCCGCCGTTTCCGCGAACTGGGCCTTCAACCATTTGGTGAAAATTATTTTCAATTATTTGACTTTCAAAACAAGAAATTGACATTCCACGGGGCCAACTTGGTGGGGTACATCGAGGGCAAAAAACGCCAAGATCTCTGTTTGGTCATCACTGCCCATTATGATCACTTGGGCGTGCGCGATGGCAAAACTTTTTATGGTGCCGATGACAATGCCTCTGGGGTGGCCACCCTCTTAGCCATGGCGGCCCACTTTGGCCAGCATCCGCCCGATCACCGGGTCATTTTTGTTTCGCCCGATGCGGAGGAACTGGGCCTGCGCGGCTCCAACTACTTTGTGGAACACCCGCCCGTTCCGCTGGAGCAAGTAGCGCTTGCCATCAACATAGACATGATCAGCCGCAATGACAAAAACGAACTCTACGCCTGTGGCCCCTCCCATTTCCCGTTTTTGAAAACGCTAATGGCCCAAAACACCAAAACGTATGGCGCAACGCTGCGCTATGGCCATGATCAATCCGGGGGAATGCCCGGCGAGGACTGGTCCCAAGCGTCGGATCACGGGCCGTTTTTCCGAAAAGGCATCCCATTTATCTATTTTGGGGTGGAAGATCACGCCGACTACCACCGCCCCACCGATACTTTTGCCAATATTCAGCCCGCCTTTTTTCAGGCCGCAGCAAGCATGGCCGTGGATCATGTGGCCTTGCTGGAAAAGCAACTAATCGCTATCAAAGCAGAAAAAATGAAATTGGGGAAATAGATTCGTCCCCAGCACAACAAGCTTTTGGGGATCAAGGGCCAACGGCATGGCCTTGCAAATGTATAACCGTAAAATCTAGCCAACACCAATTTTATCAACTACTTTATTACCTATCGTTCACCAATACAATTGACAATCCAACCGATGAAAACCCGGTTATTATCTTTGATGAATTTAGTGGCCTTGGCCGCTGGCCTTTGGTTGCCTAGCTGTAAACCGGAGCAAAAAATGGCGGAGACCAAGCCCAACTCCTCTCCCACCTTGTTTACAGTGGGTGGCAAGCCCGTCACGCTCAGCGAGTTCAAGTACATTTATGAGAAAAATAACGCCAGTGACAGTTTGGCCTATTCAGAAAAAAATGTGCGCGACTATCTCAACTTATTTGTCAATTTCAAGCTCAAAGTGGCCGAAGCCCAACAACTGGGCATGGACACTACCAAGGAGTTTTTGGGCGAATACAATGACTACAAAAAGCAATTGGCCCGGCCGTTCCTGACCGAAAACTCAATTACCGATAAAATGGTGAAAGAGGCGTATGAGCGATTGAAAGAAGAAATCAAAGCATCGCATATTTTGGTTCAGGTCCCCGGCAGTGCCGAACCGAGCGACACCCTGGCCGCATTCAACAAAATCTCGGCCTTGCGCCAGCAAGTGCTGGCTGGTGCCCAGTTTGACGAACTGGCCTATCAGAGCTCCGAAGATCAATCGGCCAAGGATAACCGGGGCGATCTGGGCTATTTCACGGCCCTCCAAATGCTGTATTCATTTGAAAATGCAGCCTACACCACCAAAATTGGTGAGGTGTCCCCAGTGGTGCGCACCCAATATGGGTACCACATCATCAAAGTGGCCCAACGCCGCCCCTCCAACGGTTCGGTAAGGGTGGCGCACATCATGGCTCAGTTTGGTGCCACCGAAAAACCCACCCGCGAAGACTCGGTCAATGCCCAAAACAAGATTTTGGCGATTGAAAAACAACTCAAGAGTGGGGCCAACTGGGATTCCCTGTGCAACCGCTATTCTGACGATGCCAATTCAAAGGCCAATGGGGGCGAGTTGCAATGGTTCAGCGCGGGCAACATGATCCCACCGTTTGAGGAGGCATCCTTCAATCTCAAAAATCCGGGCGATGTGTCAGCCCCAGTGATGACCCGTTTCGGTTGGCACTTGATCAAACTACTGGAACGCAAAGGGCTGGCTACGTTTGATGAACTCGCCCCCATTTTAAAACAGAAGGTGACCAAAGATTCCCGCGCTGAGATTAACCGCAGTGCCCTGCTACTAAAACTCCGGCGTGACAACCGCTTCACCGAAATGCCCGGCAAATCATTGATTTTTAATAAAATAGATACAACTTTGCTTAGAGGCATGTGGAGCTACAACCGGGCCGACAACGATTTGTCCCTCCCCGTTTTTAGTTTGAACGACAAAAAATTCAGCCTGCGCGAAGTGCTCGCCCACTTGGAGAACAACCAAGGCTCTCAAATGAACACCACCCTAAATCCCTATGTCACTTCTCTCTACGAACAGTTTGTGGACCAGTGTGTGCTCGACTACGAGGAGCGCAACCTGCCCAATAAATATCCTGAATATGGCCACTTGATCAACGAATACCGCGAAGGCATTTTGCTGTTCAAGATCATGGAAGAAAAAGTGTGGACCAAGGCGATCGCGGATAAAGCGGGATTGGAGAAATTCTATGCGGAAAATCGCGACAAATATCGCTGGAAAGATCGGGTGAAAGCAACGATTTACACGGTGGCCAGCAACGAAGCCTTGGCCAACTTGAAAGACGGTCTAAAAAAGGATTTGTACGAAAATGAGGCCCTCCGGTTTGAAGATGCGCGGTTTGTTTTTGGCCGGGCCATGCCCGATTCCAGCCAACTGCCTAGTATCGGCCGCGTGATCAATTATGCCAAGGCCGATAGCAATGTAGTGGTCGAGCTGCGGGGGTATTATCTCAAAGGCGAAAAACCAGCAGTAGCCCAACAAAGAATCGACAAAATCAAAGAACGCTTGCTCCAAAAAGGGGTAAACCCAGCCAATATTGCTGAAAAACTAATGGGCGAACAACAACTGGACGCCGAAGAAATGAAAAACTATAAGGGCGGCGGGGTGCACTACGGCATTTTTTCACGGTCCAAAAAAGTGCTGATGCAAAGCCTTAATAAATCAAACCCATTGGCCGTCCAAATGACCGAAGGCATTTTTCAAAAAGAGGAAATGCCCGTGGTTGATCGGGTAGCGTGGCAAGTGGGGGCGTATGATGTAACCGCCGACGGTAAAATCAGCCATGTTGTCATCGAGTCGGTGGAAGCTGCCCGCCCCAAACGGTTGGACGAGACCCGGGGCATTGTGGTGTCCGAATATCAGAGCCAGTTGGAACAAGAGTGGCTCAAGGTTCTGAAAACCAAATATCCGGTGGTGCTCAACGAGGAGGAGATCAAGAAGTTGATCAAAAAATAATTTCTGGGAAACGAGGTGCAGGATTGAACCTGCGCCTCGTTCAGTGTGTTGGTGTATCCTTAAGCCAAACGAATGCACTTGCGCGAACTCCAAAAACTAGTGGCCCAAGGCGAGGGGTTTCGGCTTGAATTCAAGCGAAAGGCAACCCACCCCGACAAAATTATGCGCGAAGTATCCGCCTTTGCCAACAGTGGGGGTGGGCACTTGCTCATTGGGGTGGACGATAATGGCGAGATCCCCGGCCTGAAATACCCCGATGAGGATGAGTTTGTGCTCAAACAGGCCCTTGCGAAGCACTGCCCCGCCATTCAATATGAGCTGCACCGGACAGTGGTGAGCCCCAACCGCCAGGTGTTGGCATTCTACATCCAGCCGAGCCAGGCCAAGCCGATCTATGTAATCTACAATTTTAAGCGCAATACCGGCCGGGCGTACGTGCGGGTGGCCGACAAGAGTGTGCAAGCGAGTTGGGAAATGCGCCAAATTCTCCAGCAGATCGACCTGCCGCAGCCGGTGGGGTTCAGCTACGGGGAAAATGAGCAGAAACTGGTGCAGTACCTGGCCCAACACCCTGCCATTGATGTGGATACCTATGCCCAAGTGGCTGCCTTGCCCCGCAAAACTGCTTCGGAGCTATTGGTGCGCCTCACTTTGGCCAACTTGCTGAAAATAGTCCCCGATGAGGTACGCGACACTTTCACCATGCGCGAAAACTTGGGCTAATGGGCCACAACTTACTTCCGCCGGGCGCGAAAACTTGGGCTAACTGACAAGGGTTTAAAATGGCGGAGTCGGTACTTGTCTTTTTGCAAAGGACCAAGCCAGCCTGTTCGTCCCCTTGCGAAAGCGCGGACGATCAGAACCACCAAGGAGAAGCAATCGGCTGGTTTTTGATCAAAAAAGCCTTTTGGCGCATGAAACGTTTGATGGCCGCTGGCCCCATTCGGGTGCCCCCCAGCCCAGACATTTTGAAAGAGTTTTTTTCGCCCTCGTGAATAATGGCCGTGAGGGCCGAGTCGTTGATGCTGATGGCTCCGCCTTGGATTTGGCGGCCAATGCTTATCGCCTCTTCATTGGTGCCGGCAAATATCGCCCCACTGAGGCCATAAACAGTGCTATTCGCCAGGGCAATGGCTTCGGCAATCCCGTGGAAGGGCATAATAGGCATAATGGGGCCAAAAGTTTCCTCGCTCATCACTTTCATGTCGGGGTGCACATCCACCAGCACGGTGGGGAAGCACCACTCACCGCCACCATGTTGCTCGATTTGGCCGCCAGTCAGCACCGTGGCTCCCTTGGCCACGGCATCGCGCAGGTGCTCGGCGATAATGCCAGCTTGCGTTGCGGCAATGATCGGCCCGATCTGGCCACTGTCGTAATCGGGGAAGGCCAGCCGCAACTGTTGGGTTTTTTCCACCAAGCGCTGCACAAATTGCGGATAGATACTGTCCTCCACATAGATCCGCTCAATGGATAGGCAGGACTGCCCCGCGTTCACAACTGATCCCCACAGCAGGGATGAAGTGGCCAATTCGAGATCGGCACTTGCCAGCACAATGGCGGGGTCCTTCCCACCCAGTTCCAAGAAAACGGGAATGAACCGCTCAGCAGCAGCCCGATACACTTTTTGGCCGGTGGTGGTACTGCCGGTAAAGCAGATCAGATCGGCATTTTGCACCAATTCGGCCCCAGTGGCCCCATCCCCGGCAATGTAGGCAAAAACCTCCCGCAGGAGCGGCACTTCATCGATACTGGCCTGTAAGGGCACCATGAAACGGGGCGTTACTTCGCTCGGTTTCACCACAACGGCGCACCCAGCCATCAAAGCCGGGATGGAATCAATGGTGGAGAGCAAAAGGGGGAAGTTCCAGGGGCTGATCACCCCCACCAAAGGGTAGGGAACCAGTGCCTGCTCAATCTCAATAAATGGGACTGTACTTGATTTTTTTTCCCGCTCCGAAAAGAGTTCGTCCGCGATCCGGCACCAGCGATCAATGGCAGGGGCCAATAAATCAGCCTCCAGGACGGACTCGCTCCGCCGCCCGGTGTCAACCGACAGGGCGGCGATCACCGCATCGCGATGGCGCAAGAACGACTCCTTCCACGCCTGCATGGCCGCAATGCGCCCAGCCACCCCCGCGTTTTCCCAAGCCGTTTGCCCTTGGCGCAATCGGGCACATTGCGCTTGGAGTTGCGCCGCGCTGAGCGGTTGTATTTCGTAGTCAAATTGCCCAGTGCGGGGGTTGCGAACTTGCATGCTCAATCAAGAAAAGGTGGATTCACTGTGGGTAGTTAGCTACTGTATTGTTCCAACTAATTGATGGTTAATTAGTTGGAAATGAGCGTTTAACAGATAAAAGAATATCGTTTACAACTCTATGATTATGGGCAATTTATGCGTATTTTATTGACGTTGCGTAAATTTTAAACTAGCCAAACAATTGATTATCAAGTACTTTGTTATCTAAACGGTTGTGTCATTTCCTGCTGGATCACAAGCCAAACCAAAAGCATTGGGTGCGTTAAATCCCCCTCGGTGGCTGGTGACATTGCTGGCGATCTTACCGGCAACGCCGATTGCCCAGCCAGCCAACGCACGAGTCGGGCGCAAAGTTAGGGACTTTCGCTGGTTTCCCGTGCTAGGCCACCGACTTTGCCGAGTTGTGCCTTCCACGCCACGTTTTTCCAGGGCCGCCCAAAAAAACCTCACCCCGGCGGGCCCAGTTGGTCTCTTCATCGATGAGATGAGCTTTCCAAGGATATTCGCCCCGCTGGTGTTCATCTGAGGTGCAATTTGTGGAAGAATGGCCCAACTTTGTCCTTATTCGCCCTGTTGATTTCATCCTATGTCGCTTGCACCTGTGTTTTCTTACGTCGCCGATGGCCCCATTTTTCGGTTACTGATCGATGCGGCCAGCGCCCAACTGGCAGTGGAAGTGCGGAATCCCGCTCGGCGCGAAACCTCGTTTACGGTTATTGATCTGAGCGGGCCGAGGCTGGTTTTCGACGGGCTGGGGCTGCCCGAGCCGTGGTTCTGCGGGATGTCGGCATTGGTGGGGGGGCGGCTTTACCTCCATACCTATCCCGACCAGCGCTACCCAGATCCCAAAGGCATTATCGCCGTGGCAGTAGCCCAGCAGGCAATCGTGTGGGAAACCCCCGACTGGTACCTGGATCGGGCAGGACTGCACCAACTGCACGTGTACCGGATGGGGGCCGAGGGGCGCGAGGAAATGGTGCTGGCTGCGGCCTCTGGGCAGCCGGCGCTGGCTGAGGCCCATGAACCGAGCGATGAAATCGCCCCATCCATGCAGTCGCCCGCCCAATATCTACCGGATAGTGAACAGTTTGCCACCGTAGCCAAGTTTGTGGCCCAACAATTTGGCCTAACACCCATCCACCCGATTCATTACCTGGAAATACACGGCCAGCTCATTCTGCACCTTTACCACCAAGTGCAAGCGCAGCTCATGGGGGAGTGGCTGGTGCTGGACGCAACCACCGGGGCAGCCCGCCTCCGGGTTGCCTTGCCCGTCAAAGGTTTGGTAGGTGAGCCATTTATGGTGCATGGCCACCAACTGATCTTGATCGAGGGAGAAAACACGTTGCAGATCTACCCTTTGTGAGCTGGGCACGGGCCCATATGTCCATTAATGAACAGTAAGGGGGTTAAAAACGAACACTCCAACCGGAAATCCCATTGGCTTAAATTAAGATAACAAACTGGCTATCAGTTTTTTGTATTTATTGGCACAAGCTTTGGCTATTGTGTGGTGTACCAATTTTTAAACTAATGGATTCTGACAGTCGAAGTACAATTTTAAAAGTAGTAATAAGTGCCATTTGCCTTATTGTATTAACCACCACTACCGTTTTTGCCAACGATATTCCCGGTGCCCAAAAAGCCCGCCGCAAGCAAGAACAACGCAAAGCTGAGGCATTGGCCAAAGCAAAATTTGCCGCCGATGAGCAATGGCTCTTGGCAGATCTAAAGATCCAGTTGGATGCCGAGAGGCCCATACTTGGTACTTGGAAGGAAAAAATCACTTTCAAAGCGTATGACATGTCCGGTAATTTAGTTGCCGAGACCACCAATGAAAGTGCCTTACCGCTCAACAGTAGCTTCCTTGTGTCGACTGGCAATGCCAGTTTTGGCCAAACGAAGATTTATATTGTGAATTTATAGGTTGATATGTTTTAATTGTTGTAGCTAAAAACTGTTCTGTTTCAGGGCAGTTTTTTTATTTTTATGATTACAATTTAAATTTATGAATCTATTTACCTGCAATAGACGTAAAACAAATTCGGTTCATCATCCCATTGTTTATGCAAATGCAGACTCCCAGCCGTGTCAAACCAAACAATTCAGGTACCAAACAAATTTTCGATAATCCCGTACTTGAACACCTTTCGCGTACTCATGTGGCAGTGCCCATTTCGCTCTTCTTGCTATTCTCAGTTGGGCTCGTGTATTATGGTTTACGGTACACCCCGCTTTCGGGCCCAATGGTAGGCACATTGTACGCACTGGGCGTGTTCATTTTTACCTTTGTAGAGTACATCGTCCACCGCAAACTATTTCACTTGGCGGCTGATACGCCCACCAAAGCGACCTTCCAATACCGCGCCCACGGTGTCCATCACGAATATCCCAAGGACAAGACCCGGCTGGCCATGCCGCCCATTTTGAGCTTGACCATCTCTTCGGCCTTGCTTGGGCTCGTGTATTTGGCAATGGGCGATTACACTTTTGGCTTTTTGCCCGGCTTTCTGACAGGTTATGCGCTCTACTTGTTGGTTCATTATGCAGTTCATGCCTTCCCCCCCCCAAAAAACGCGCTCAAGGTCTTATGGATCCATCACGGAATCCACCACTACAAAGACCATGATGTCGCGTTTGGCGTCTCCTCCCCAGTGTGGGATTGGGTTTTTGGCACAATGCCCAAAAAATAGACAAGCCTCCGGGGCGAGCGTGGTAGGACAATTCCAGTGGGAAATCGGCTATATTTGCGGCGAGTGTTAAAGGTTAAACCGCACGTTATCGTTTGCCATGCTGCTAAAGATTATACCTTCCACGTTCGTCCTTTGCTTGGTTTATTGCTGTACTGTAACAACAGCTTTTGCCCAGTCGGCCCAAGAATTCAAAAACAGTTACACATTGGGCAAAAAACTGCTGGGCGTGGGCAACCTCCGGGGTGCGAGGGATGCCTTTCAGCAAGTGGCCCGAGAGTCGCCCAACAATGCCTATTACCCCCACGCGGTCTATCTGTACAGTCTTACCCTGCTTAAATTGGGCGATGCGGCCGCAGCCAAACAAGCCCTGCTGGCGGCCAATGCCCAATTACAATCGTGGGCCAATGCCGACGAAGCCCAACTACTGCTGGCCACCACCTATTTTGAGCTGAACGACGGTGCCGCCGCCCAAAAAACGTTGGAAGGGATCAAAGCCCCAGCTTTCAAGTCACCCATTGCACAACTCAAACAGCATTATTTTGCCAAGTTCACCTTGGACAAGCTCAAAGAACTTTATTCGGCCAATGCAAACGACGCGCTGTTGTCCGAGTCACTTTATGACAAACTTTTGAGCCAGGCCGTGAGCCCTGAGGACAAAACATTGTTCAGGTCATTGCAGGTCAAACTGGGCAAAGCTTCGGCCAGTGCGGCCCTGCCTTCCGCGCTCAAGAGTGAGTACAATGTGGCTGTAGCGTTGCCGTTCATGAAAAACGAATTGAACCCCGCCGAGAATGGCCGCAAATACCAGTTCGTGCTGGATCTGTACGAGGGCATGAATTTCGCCAAGCAAGATTTGGCCAAATTGGGCATCAAGATCAACCTTTTTGCCTACGATACTGAACGCAACAATGGGCGCATCAAGGCATTGACCGAAACGGGTAAGTGGGAGGGCACAGATCTGGTCATTGGGCCATTGTACACCGACAACTTCGCGCCCATTGCCGAGTTTGCCAAACGGACCGACTTGACGGTGGTCAACCCGATTGGCAATGATCGCGAACTGCTGGCCATCTCCTCAGCGGTTTTTCTCACTGAAGCTACGCCAGGAACCCAAGCGCGGCGGTCGGCTGCTTTTGCCCTCCAAATGTTGGGAGGTTATGCCAACGGTGCCGCCTACATCTACTATTCCTCCACTCCCGAAGACTCGCTCCTGGCCCATGAATACAAGCAAGCGTATGAGCAGGCCAAGGGCAGGGTGGCAGTGTTCAGCCGCTTATCGGCCAATGTGCTGGCCCGGGTAAACACTGAGCTGCGCCAAGCAGACAGCCTTTCGCACGTAATGATCTGTGTGAACCAAAAGCCGCTGGCCACCAGTATGCTCAGTGCGGTGTTGAGTGCCAAGCATAAACTGCCTGTTTTGGTGCCCAAAAACTGGCTCGAGATGGAAGGCATGGACTATGCCCAATTAGAGGCGGCCAATGTCCATTTTGTTTATCCTGGATTTGTGCCCGATTCGCCGCAACGCGACCAATTGGACCGGGCATTTGTGGCAACCAACAACATGATTCCCTCTCGTTTCGTGTATGAAGGCTATGAAACGCTTTATTTTTTCGGCCAACAATTGAAACGCCACGGTACAGGATTTGGCAAAATGCTGACCGGCCTGGGCTTCGTCCGAGGGCAAGTGTTACCGGGGTTCGATTTTTCGGCGGGCCGCGACAATCAGTTTGTCCCCATTTGCCGGTTCAACGACGGCGTGTTGGAAATAGTGAACTGGTATCAGCCATCGGCCATCGACAACCGGAAAGATTAACATAACCCAGATCAAAATGCGCAGGGAAGGTCCACCAAATCGATTGCCTTGATCTTCAAGGATCCGATTTTGGTGGCCAAGCTGTACCCAATTGAGTTGAGGATATTATTTTTGTGATTAGCCATTTTCCCATGACCTACAACATCCGCCGAGGCCAAGTGGCCGATGTGCCCGCTGCTTTTGCCTTGATTCAAGAATTGGCACTTTTTGAAAAGGCCCCGGCCCAAGTGACTAACACCCCGGAACAAATGGTGGTGGACGGCTTTGGTCCCCAGCCGATTTTTGGCTTCTTTGTGGCCGAAACCGAAACAGGGCAAGTGGTGGGCCTGGCCTTGTACTACACTCGGTATTCTACCTGGAAAGGACGATGCCTACACTTGGAGGACTTGATCGTAACGGCCAGCCACCGGCGCCATCAATTGGGCAAACGCCTGCTCGATGCCATCGTGCGCGAAGCACTGGCCCGGGACATGGCACTGGTCATCTGGCAAGTACTGGATTGGAATACGCCCGCCATCGATTTCTATAAGCAACTGGGCGCAGACTTTGAACCTGAGTGGATCAATTGCAAATTGACCCCCCCAGCTCTTGCCCAGTGGGAGTTTACCCAGCCTTAAAAATAGTCGTTTTATTTAATTTTTGGGGACATGTAACTTTAAAGTGCACTTTGTGGCCTTTGCTGAGCTGTCTTGGTGTTTTCTAGCACACTTTTTTCTTATGTATTTCTACTACCCCGTTTTTTTTTCTTACTTCCTTTGTTTACAGCTGCATGTATTTGGGGCGCTTTTTTATTTCCTTACCATTGCTGTTGTTCCTGTTTGTCCTGCGTGCAAACGCACAGGTAAGTGCCGAAAGTGGGCCCGACGCTCCCAAGGTGCAAGATTCCGTTCGTTTTGTGGTTACTTCACTGCGCTGCAACACGGCCAAATCAGAATTTTTGCCCGCCTTTTTTGGAGAAAAAATTTACTTTATGCGGTCAAATCAACCGGCTGGCAAATTGCCCATGCTCAAACTGCGCTGGCCAGCCCGCCCGCAAATGCAAACATGGATGTTGCCCAATGCTGACAGCAGCAAAGCCCAGAAGCGGGTGATCATCAATGACAAGCACAGCAGCCAAACCAACTACGGGGCGGTCAATCAACTGAAAAACACCAACCGGATAGCTTTTACCCGTGGCCTGCCGCGCGACAAGTCCGATGCACCACAGCCCCTTGGCATTTACTTGGCCAAAGTGAGTGAACAAGTGTGGTACAATATTGAGCCGTTTCCCGGCAACCGTTTCCCCTTTTCTGTCGCGCACCCAGCTTTTTCTGCCGATGGCCGATCCCTCTATTTTGCTTCAGATGCACCGGGGGGCCTTGGCGAGAGTGATCTGTATGTATGCCACCTGGATTCGGCAGGCCAGTGGGGCAAGCCCCTAAACTTGGGGCCCCGGGTCAACGGGCCGGGCAATGAAATGTTCCCTAGCCTGCACGAGGACGGAACCCTCTATTTTGCTTCAGATCGCCCCGGCGGACTGGGCGGTTTTGACCTTTACGAGGCTGTGCGCAGTCGCCATTCCCCCTCTACTTTTTCCCGTACCGTGGCACTGGGCGCCCCAATCAACTCTCCTGCCGATGAATTCGGCCTGATTGTCAACGAGCCTAAACGAATTGGTTATTTTACTTCCAACCGGACGGGCGGCAAGGGCGGGTATGACTTATATCGGGTCGACATCCGCCTGCTGCACCATTCGCGCAACATCACAGACGAGGGAGATGGGGTTTTTGGCCATATTCCCCTAGAACTGACCGGCTCGGTATTGGACAGCAGTACCAATGAGCCGCTGCCCAAAGCGGTGGTCAAGCTTCGCGATTTTAACCAAGATGACATTTCTATTACTTACACTGACCGTTTGGGCCGGTATCACTTTGCCATCACCAATGAAAACAAATACCAAATCGCGGTCAGCAAGGTGGGTTATCAAACCACCGGCGATCAGCAGTTTTCTACCTATGGGGTCAAAGAAAAGATGGAAATGAACGTTGACTTGGTCATGGCGCCAATGGCCTACAAACTCACTTTGAAGGTGTCAGTTACTGGCCAAGCGGGATCGGGTGATCAGTTGGCTGATCCGGCCATTCCCCGGTCACACATTAAATTGGAGGATGTGACCACCGATCAATTACACGAATACTCAACCGACGACCAAGGAATGTTTACTTTCACCTTGGATCAGGGCAAGATTTATAAACTTTCGGCCAGTGCTGAAGGCTTTTTGCCAAGTTTGCCCTATCGAATATCAACCACCAACACCACCAACTCGCGCACGCTGGAAATGGCCATTCCCCTGACCAAAGATAGGCGGCCGCCCAAGCGACGGAACAAAAACATGGTGTGTGTGCAGGTAAAAGATGGGCGCTCAGGCAAGCCAATCATCGGTTCTGATGTAAGGTTTTACGATATTATGCCACAGAACCCCCTTAAAGTAGCTACTAATGATCGCGGGCACGCATGGATAGAAGTGGATACCTCCCTTCACGCCTTCCGCGTGGAGGCCCAAGTGGCGGGCTACCAGATGAAAGATTTTATGCTGGTTGAATGCAGCAAAATTGCCCCGGGGGATACGCTGACCGTTGAACTGCCCCTGGCAGCCAGCAAATATGCACCAGTCCCCCTCGATTTGACCATCGCCCCAGTGTATTACCCAGCCGGGCAGCAAGTATTGCCCGTGGCAGTCCAGAAAAGTTTGAACCGAGTCGTTGACTTACTGCACAAATATCCCAGCCTAAAGATCAATGTGCTGGCCCATACCGATCAACAATTGCCCAAAACGGTGGGAACCACTTTGTCGCGCCGCCGGGCAATGGCGGTGGCTGCTTATTTGGTCAGCCACAAAATTGCCCGTCAGCGGATAGGCAAGCTCGATGGATTGGGCAAAACCCAGCCTCGGCACAATTGCTTGGATGTTATTTGCAACGAACAGCAAAAACGGGAGAACCGCCGGGTCGAGTTTGAGATCACCGCCCGATAGATCAGGGTTTTGGCGCAGCATTGTCACTTCGACAAATGATTACCAATGTAAGTTCCCCCCGAAACCATTTTGGTTTTACTGGTCATTTTGATTAACCAACATTTTTTGTTAAATTGCCCTATGCAACTGGAAGCTAAATCACTGGAAAGCCCGACGGGCGAAACCAAAAAAAGCGTCGTTTTATTTGATGGGGTGTGCAACCTTTGCAACAGTGCAGTCAATTTTTTACTTGATATTGACCAGCATCACCGCCTGCATTTTGCTTCGCTCCAATCCACCTTTGGCCAATCCGTTTTAGCGGGCCAGGGCATGGATCAGCGCGATCTGGACACTTTCATTTTTTTGGTGAACAACCAAGTTTTTACCCGTTCAAGGGCAGCCTTGGAAGTATTGCGGGCGGTCGGTGGGGCTTGGCAACTGGCTTACTGTTTGATCATCATCCCCCCTTTTATTCGGGATGGGCTGTATAAATGGGTGGCCAAGAATCGCTACCGTTGGTTTGGCAAACAAGAAACTTGCCGGCTCCCTACTCCCCTGCTCAAATCCAGGTTCCTGTAATGGTTTAACCAAAACATTTTTTTTATACTTTTGTCGGGTCAACACTATCCGACATGGTTGGGAAGTTGGACATTCTACCCTCCTATTTTTTCGGATGAAGATACTTCATGTAAATACGCAAGACTACGGAGGGGCGGCCAAAGCCAGTATCCGCCTCCATTTGGGATTGCTGGAGCAGGGAGTGGATTCCAATATGATGTTTTTGTACCGGCCCCGCCATACAGTGCCCCAAAGTTCTTTTTTCAGGCCCGAAATCACGGATCCCAATTACCCAACAGTTTTACAGCGAGTTCTTCATCATCTACGCAATTTTGCCCGGTCCCCGGCACTGGCCAAACCAGGCAGTGTTGATGCCTACATTCGCGGGCGGCCAAACGGGGCCGAAGTGTTTTCTCGGGCCCTGTCAGGCCACGATTTGGGCCAGCAAACCGCCTATCAACAGGCAGATATTGTCCACCTGCATTGGGTGGCAGGGTTGGTGGACTATCCGCTCCTTTTTGCCGATAAATCCAAAAAATTTGTTTGGACGCTGCACGACCAGAACCCCTTCACGGGTGGCTGTCACTATGACGAAGGGTGTGGCCGCTTCAGGGCCGATTGTGCCCTGTGCCCCCAGCTCAAGGACACCGACAATCAAAGTTTTGCGCAGATAGCCCTGAAAATCAAACAACAAGCCCTAGCCAATAACCGTAACTTGACTATTGTGTGCCCCTCTGCGTGGTTGCTGGCCCAGTCCCAACAAAGCTTGTTGTTCCACGATCGGCCCCACTACCACATCGCCAATGGCATTGACAGCGAAGTTTTCAAGCCACATGACCAAAGACAGGCCCGGGCAGCCTTGGGCTTGCCGCCGGAGAAGCCCATTTTACTTTTCGTGGCCGATTACATCCAAAGCCGGCGCAAAGGGTTTGATTTGATGGAAGCCGCCTACCAACAGTTGGGGGACCAGGCCCAAACCTTCACTTGGGCGCTCGTGGCCAAGGACAGCCATTTGGCGCCCGGGCATTTTCATCCCTTGGGCAGCATCGAGAGTGAAGCCCAAATGGCTTTGGCCTACTCAGCGGCCGACGCTTTGGTCGTCCCCTCCCGCGAGGACAATCTGCCCAATACAGTGGTGGAAGCACTCTTGTGCGGCCTGCCGGTCATCGGTTTTTCGGTGGGTGGCATCGCGGGCATGATCGATCACGGCAAGAACGGCTACCTTTGTACTGAACTGGACAGCGGTGCATTGGCCTCCGCCATCTTGTGGTTTGCGGCCAATCGGGGCAACTTTTTGCCCGATCCCATCCGGCAAAGGGCCCTTGCCCTGTACGGGCTGCCCCAACAAACCCAGCAGTACCTACAACTTTATCGTCAACTTTATCGCCCCTAGTTTTGTGAAAAAAATCTTAGTAACTGGTTCCTCTGGTCTGATTGGTTCGGAGGTTTGCACCTATTTTGATCAGCAAGGCTGGCAGGTGCATGGACTGGATAACAACCAACGAGCTGTTTTTTTTGGCCCCCAGGGCGATACCCGCTGGAACCAGCACCGCCTCCAAACCGTTTTGCAGTCATTTCACCACCACGAAGCCGATATCCGTGACCGGTCCACCATTCTGGCCCTGCTCAAGCAGATTCGCCCTGATGCCGTGGTGCACGCGGCGGCCCAGCCCAGCCACGACCGGGCGGCGGCCATCCCGTTCGACGATTTTGACACCAATGCCGTGGGCACGCTCAACTTGCTGGAGGCCGTCCGCCAGGCAGTGCCCGAATCACCCTTCGTGCATTTGTCCACCAACAAAGTCTATGGCGATGCGCCCAACGAAATACCGATGGTGGAACTGCCCACCCGCTGGGACTATGCCGACCCCGCCCACGCCCACGGCATTGCCGAAAATTTCCGGATCGACCAGTGCAAGCATTCGCTGTTTGGGGCTTCCAAAGTGGCCGCCGATGTGATGGTGCAGGAATATGGCCGCTATTTCAACCTGCCCACCGCCTGCCTGCGCGGGGGCTGCCTGACCGGGCCCAACCACTCGGGCGTAGAACTGCACGGCTTTTTGAGCTATTTGATCCGCTGCAACCTAGAGGGCAAAACTTACACGGTCTTTGGGTACCAAGGCAAGCAGGTGCGCGACAACATCCACGCTTTTGACGTGGCCAATTTCTGCCATGCGTTCATCCAAGCGCCCCGCGTGGGCGAGGTGTACAACATTGGTGGGGGCAAAGCCAATAGTTGCTCCATCCTAGAAGCCTTTGATCTCATTTCGGCCATTTCGGGCCAGCCAATGCGCTATGTGTATAACGAAACCAACCGGATTGGCGATCATATTTGTTATTACAGCGACCTGCGCAAAATGAAGGCCCATTATCCCAATTGGGACATCACCAGATCCCTCGAGGCCACTTTTGCCGAGATCCACGCCGCCTGGCTGCGGCGGGAAAAATAGCTGAATTTTTTTGCCCGAATCAAACACCCGGGATGCTATCGAGACCCTGTGCGCAACATGCTACCAAAAAACGAAAACGGAACAGTGATCGCTATGTTGACCGGCTGTGCGGTTGCAATGGGAATAGAATTGGTTTTTCTGCCTTCTTGTTCATCCCAATTTGATAGAACGCTCGCTGATTTTGCCTTCAGCCCCGGCCCACCACCAGTTTGCCGCTTTCCTCCAACCCGAGACCAAACAGGGCAAAATCGTACTTGACCGGATCGCGGGCATCGAAGCCGCGCAGGTGGGCCGTTAGCTCGAGGGCCGCCTCCCAGTCGCTGGCCTTGCGGGTGAGCAGGCCCAGCCGCCGCGCCACCCGCTCCACGTGCACATCGAGCGGGCACACCAACTGCGCCGGGCGGATGCTGGTCCACAGCCCAAAGTCCACCCCGCCCGCCGCTGAGCGAACCATCCACCGCAGAAACATGTTGAGCCGCTTGCAGGCCGAGTGCCGGGCGGGAGTGGCCACGTGCTTGCGGGTGCGCGGGGGAGCATCGGGCAGGCCAAAAAACTGGGCGTGGAAACCGGTCAAAGCTGGTTCCACCGTCAGATCTTGGGGGCGCAGAAATTGGGCAAATGCGGTTTCCAACGACTCGTTTCGTTCGTAGTAATGCCGAAAAAAATGGACAAAGTACAACAAATCCGTACCGTTGAAAGTGCGGTGACAAAAGTGCACCAGTTGTTTGAGGTCTTCGGTGGTGTGATCGAGCATAAATCGGTGGGGCTGCCCACCAAAGAGGCTGATCAATTCACTGCACTTGTTGATGATCGTGGTGCGTTGGCCCCACGCCAACATGGCCGCAAAAAAAGCCATGATTTCAATGTCGGGTTGGTGGATAAAGCGGTGGGGGATCTGTACTGGGTCATGATAAATAAAACCCGGTTGTTGATACAGGGCCACTTTTTCGTCCAGCAGGGCTTTGAGGGCAAGTTTGGGATTGGGCATATCAGGAGTACAGCGAAAGGGCCAAAGTTAGGGCATCATTCACCCGATTTTCCCTAGCTTTGCTCAATTCTCAACCGTAAATCCCATTTAACCATGAAGAAAATCTACTTCGGGTGGCTATTCTGTCTCTTGGCCAGCTCGGCGTTGGCTCAAACCAACCAGCCCGCGATCCCCTCCCTGCGCGAGCGGGCCTTGGCCGAGGATCACCTTTTGACCGAGCGGTTCCAAACTGTGCTGCCCAAGCTCATGCGCGACAACGGCATTGATTTGTGGCTCCTCATTGCCGAGGAATACAATGAAGACCCGGTCATGAAAACCATGCTACCGGCCAATTGGCTTTCGGCCCGGCGCAAAACCATTTTGTTCATTTTTGACCGGGGCGAGTCGGAAGGCTTGGAAATGTTGGCTGTAGCCCGCTATCCGGTGGGCAGTGTTTTCAAAGCGGCATGGAACCCCGACCAAGAGCCTGACCAGTGGAAACGCCTCGTACAATTGATCGAGGAGCGCAAACCGAAGAAAATAGCCTTGAATGTTTCGGAGACATACGCCCATGCCGACGGTTTGAGCCATACCGAACACCAGAACCTGCTGCGCTATTTGCCCCCGGTCTATCAAGCTGGCATTGTCCCGGGCGAAAAACTTGCCGTCCAGTGGCTAGAAACCCGCACACCGGCGGAAATAGCCATTTATGAAGTGGCTTGCCGCCTGGCCCACCACATCATCGCCGAAGGATTGTCGGAGAAGGTGATCCTGCCGGGCATCACCACCACCGATGACGTGGTGTGGTGGTACCGCGAGCGAGTGGCGGAACTGCGGCTCCAGTCGTGGTTTCACCCGACCGTGGATGTGCAACGGCCCGACCCCGCCAATGACGAGGCCCAGCGGTCATTTGCGGCCCGGCCCGATGGCAAAACAGTGATCCTGCCGGGCGATCTGGTGCACATTGACTTTGGCATCGATTATTTGGGGCTGCACACCGACACCCAGCAGTTGGCCTATGTGCTCAAGCCGGGCGAAACCGACGTGCCGGAACACCTCAAAAAAGCCTTGGCAGTGGGCAATCGGCTCCAAGATATTTTGACCAGCCATTTCAAAATTGGGCGCACCGGCAACGAAGTGCTCAAGGCCACCATTGATCAAGCAAAAGCTGAGGGCATTGTTCCACAGATCTATTCGCACCCAGTGGGTTATCATGGCCACGCGGCCGGCCCGGCCATTGGCATGTGGGACAATCAGGTGAGCGTACCCGGCACGGGGGATTATCCACTCCGGCCCAACACTGCCTATGCCATCGAGCTCAATGCCAAAGTGAAGCCTTCCGAATGGAACGGCAAAGAACTGCGGGTGATGCTGGAAGAGAATGCTTGGCTGGGCGAAGATGGGCGGATGCGGTACATTGATGGGCGGCAAAAAGAAATATTGACCATTCCCCGCAAGGCGGGCTACCTACGCCCCTGACGGACACCGGCCCCGGCAGAAAAGTTGCCCATCTGGACAATACCGGACGGGCAACTTTTTGGTTTTCCCCCGTTCACTGCGCATTTTGCAAAAAGCGATCGCCCTTTTTCACAAAAGTAATCGGGACAAACTCCTTGGTGGGCGAACCGATGTAATACAATGTCCAGTCTTGATCGTAACCATTGAGCAGGTGGCGGATGCAGTCGGCCCGATCGAAGTTGGGCACGCCGCAATCTTCCCAATAGAGCAGTTTGACCCGGTAGTGCAACTGTTGTTTCTGGCCATTGATGGTCACGTCAATCTCGATATCATGCTTGCCCGGCAGATTGGGCAGCGGCACAGCAATGTAAGCCATAAGCGCACGGTTTAGATTTGGGATGCCATATCCTATTCAAAGCAAATACCTAATTTACATCACCCACAATCAATGAGTTGCATTTTTTACTTTACTCATTACTGACCGTGAGCGATCAAAACTGTTCATTATTGAACAGTTTGCCCACGATCCACGAGCACGGTATCAGCCGCAAAAAAATCCCGCTCGGGCCACTGGGTCACCTTGGCCAGTGCCTTGTTCATCATTTCCCAAACATCATTGCTAAAATTGGGGCCGCGCCAGGCACTCGTATTGCTCACCCACACCCAAGCAAGGCCATTGGCTTGCCGGGCCAGAAGCGCGTGCGTGCCGCCAAAACTGCCCGTGCGCAGCCAAGTCTGCGCCCCACAATAGCGCCAACCAATTTCTGGGTTGGCCAGGCTGTCAACCTGATTTTGGTTCGTCATCAGGCCAATGGTGTGGGGCTGGAGCAGGTCGGGGAGCGTGTTCAGGCCATCCACCGCCAGCACAAAGCGGATCAACTCGATCGGGGAGGCCACCCAGCCACCCGCCGGCCCCAAGATCTCGATGTTCATTCCCTCGTAAGCGCGGCTCACCCTATCGCCGGTGCCATAGCAAGAAAGTTTGGGTTTTGCCCCTGGATAGTCATAGTAGCGCACTTCATGGGGGGCTTTGTCGGTGTAGCGGTTGCAAGCCAGCCGCATCTGCCCGATGCCCAACGGGTGGAGCAGCATTTGGCGCACATAGTTTTCGTAGGTGAGGCCGCTCACTTGCTCCACCACCTTGCCCAGCAGGCAGTACCCGAAATTGGAATAGTCGAAAAAAGTGCCCGGGCTGGCCAACATTTCCTGTTTGAACATGTACTGCGTGATGGCTGCCAAGCTGGCCGGTGGTGGGGTATTGGTAGCGGCCGCAATCTCGATCGGGACAAACATGGGGTCCGCCCGGAGCCGGTTGCGCCACCCACTGGTATGGCGGAGCAGGTGTTGCACCTCTATGTCATATACCCGGGGGTCGCGGGCGGCCGAATAAATGCTGTCGCGCAGGATTCCGGCCGGCCCAAACACCTTGTCGGTGAGGCGAAGCCGGCCGGCTTCCACTAGTTGCATGATCGCCACTGCCGTGATCAGTTTTGACACACTGGCCACCCGAAATTGGTGCTGGGGCGTGGTGGCTTCGCCCATTTCGGCATCGGCCAAGCCAAAACCCTTGGCGTAAACCAGCTTGCCCTGGTGCGCAATGGCCACCGACACCCCATTGAGCTGCCATTGCACCCGGAAATGTTCCATCATGCTGTCCAGTTGGGCCGTTCCAGCAAAGCCGACGGGGAAGTTGGCGAGTGGGAGTTTGGGCGGCACTTTGACGATCAACGTGTCCCAAACTGGGCCAGATTTTTGGGGACTGGCCACATTGCAGGCCACCAAGCCCACCAAACTGAGGAGTACCAGCTTGCGAAAACCCGCAAAAAACAACCGAATAACTGAGACCAACGGGCCGACATCTAAAAAAAGCATGGAAAAAAAGAAGGACAAATTTTTTTCTATATATTTAAGCTAAAATGCTTTTCAACTCAAGCCCTCCATTACTGACGTATTGGTAAATCTCCCCTAACCAATGTGGGTTAGGGCTTTTAATCAGGTAACGCTTTGAAAAACCACCTTAGTCCTTTTTATACC
>JAYUVL010000468.1:0-3164 GCA_043754075.1 Cytophagales bacterium
ACCGCTGGAGCCCAATGGGGTAAGCGCAACCTCAACCACTTATATCGTTTGACGAACAAAAACTTATGGAACCATTGAACAAACCCGAACGCAGCAAGGCCATCCAGAAATTTGCGGGCTTTTATGCCCTTTCGCTGGCCCTGCCGCTGCTCGCTTTTTATTTCCTTTTCCGCTCGCCCACTGGGTCGCTCGCCAGCGAGAACCAGAAACTCAAACTGGAAAAGAGCGAGTACGATTTTCTGCTCACCCGGTTAGATTCCATTGCGCGCCAAGGTCGGCATTTGCAGGAGTTAGACAGCCGCATGGCCACTGCCGATGCCATTCAACGGGCCAACTTGGCGTTGGAATCCAAGCGCTACGAAGCCCTCATCCAGAATTTGGCCAGCGAGGATCGCTCCCCGATGACGGCCAACCTCGATGCCCTGCCCAAGGCCCAGGCCAGCAACATTGGCCACGGGTACGAAGCCATTTTGGGCTATCGGCTCCGGGCCGATGAACTTCTGAACCAGCTCAGTGCCAAAGGGGGGGACGATGCCATGATTGGCCAATTGCGCAACGACATCATGATGAAAGAACAGACGATCATCCAGCTTCAGGGCCAATTGATGATGAAAGAAGCGGTCAAAGGGGCAGGCGGCGGTGGAGGTGGCGGTGGCGGTGGCGGCACACCACCGCCCAAGCCAGGCGGCGGTGGCGATGCCAAGGAGGCCCAGGCCCAGTTGGACCGCTGCAACCAAGACAAGCAAGCCCTCCGGGCCCAGTTTGCCCATGAACTACAGATTGGCAAAGCCCTCATGTTGATCCAAGTGATCAAAGATGATATTGGTGACATCAGCAAGGGCGAGCGCAAAACCTACAAAGATCTGGCTTGGAAAGTGGCCGATGACCTGCTCAAAGCTCCGGGCATCAGTGATGACATCCGCAAGCGGGCCAATGACATCCAAACCCAAATTGGAGCGATCAAATAATGGGGCAAATGAAATTGATTTGGGGAACTTGTGCACTGAATTGACCAAAAAGCAACTGTAGATACGTAAATAAAAAAGGGTGCAATCTCGTGCCGGGCCTCTGCTCGCCAGATTGCACCCTTCTTCTTTGGCAATCACCAAAATTGACCTGACGCCCATAAAAAGAGGTACAGACCGTTGATCATAAAATTCCCGTAAACCACTTTAAATCGGATCGGAAACCGTAGGTTGGCAAAAAGCAATGTCATACAACTTCAGGTTTGGTCTTTATCCTAAAGCCGCCGGTTTGGAGTGCGCTGGCTGACTGGGCCGCCCCACCAAGGTTGGCATTGGTTTTTTGATCATTTTCACATTTCATCACGACTAAAAATGGAATACATCCCCATCTATCGAGCCGTCGGGGCTCTCGAAAAGGCCGATCTCGAGACGCTCCGTTATCTTCGGGCCGCTCCCGGGGCCTACGAGGGCAAACAATTCGGTTTTGATCCCCAAGAAACTTTTGCGTTCCTCCGGGCCATGAATGCCCGCAATGGCTACGACTATGTGGCTATTTTCAAAATCTACCTTCCCGCTTGGGTGATCAAAGAACTGAAGGCCAAGGATCACGTCAATGTGGACACCATGATTTTTAAGTCGGGCACGCTGACGGTCGGGCTGGAAGATTTGTCTTTCATGAACAGCTACATTTCCAAAATTGAGCGGGTGTGGCTGGACTGAACCGGAGATTTGGCTAAGTAGCCACCCGAAACTTAATTCGCCAGTTGGTCGGCCGCATCCAGTGGGGGAGTGCCCAAGCACGGGGCCAAGCCGGGACATTTCCGACTTGGCCCCGTGCCGTTTCAAGCATGTTCAACGCTCGCTCACTCGCGGTCCATGACCAGTACGGCAATAAAGTTCGGGTGTTCTTCCATCAGGTCTTCGTAGGCCACTTCTTTGCCATCTTCTGCGCTGCGCAAGTAAATAAACTGGATACAATCGCCGCCCTCTTCCACTTCGACAGCATAGCTGATGTCATATTCACCGTCGTCATCTTGGAAGAAAAGATGAATAACCAGGTAGTTTTCGCCCTCAATATTTTCTTTGGTAAAAATCCACCTGCCCGCCTCCGTGGTGTTGTCGTCCAGATAGGTGTCGGTGAAGGTGCCATTGGTTTTAAACCGGCTTTTGATCTCCACCCCTTCGGCATCTTCCCAAATCCAAGTACCGTCGGCGATAAATTTGGCCAGATCGGGCCGGGCAATTTCTTGGGGCGACACGCCCGGCTCCTCAACGAACAGATCCAGTTCATCAAAGTGGTTGAGGGCAAAAAAGTAGTTGCCCGGTTCCAAATCATAGTAGTACTCCTCGTTCTGGTCACTAAAATAGACGGTGGCCAGGGTCTGGTCAATCCCTGCCTTTGCATTGGAGGGCAAGCTTTTGACGGTCAAATTTGTTTCTGACCATTGGTCGGTATTGGTGTTATTGTCAATGGAGAAGGCTAGCGCGCTACCTGTCAAATTGGTGATGACGATGGGGGCCTTGGCACCGGCTGATTTGCTCCGGGCTTGGCTCATCTTGAGATCCACAACATCATCAACGCCACTGGTGGAATTAACCGCCACTGTTTCACCGTTGGGGTTGAGCGGCAGGGCATAGGCTTTGGGGGTTTGGCTGTTGATCCCTCTCTGGGCCAAGCTGCGCCGATCTTTGGCCGGGAATTTATTGAACATCTGGATGGTGCGTTCCCGGGCGAGGTTGAAAATAGACTGCCAACTGGCCAGGGGCCGTTTGATCAGTTGTTCCTTCACAAAATAGTGGGTGAAAAAACCGCCTTCTTCATCGGTGGACCAAGCGATCTGGCCTTCGGAGGAAGAGGAGATATTGGCCGTGCCCCGAAAATTGAGGAACAATTGTTTGTACAGGGCATCATTGGCCGGGTTGGCCCCGCCGCTCCGGGCACTGGTGAGCGCCACATTGGGGGCCACACCGTCCACGGCATCCGAGCAGGCATCGCTGATCACCAGCTTGAGCCGGGCAGGCATTTGGCCCACTAGGGTGTTGAGCTCGCTGCGGTACAGGAGCCGTTCATCGTGGCACTGGAGGAACGTCTTGTTGCCACCTTCCATGCCCCCGTGGCCACTGAAAAAGAACAGGAACACATCGTCGGGGCCGGGCTTGGTGTCTTTGAGCGCTTGGCGGACGTTGGCCAACGTGGCC
>JAYUVL010000469.1:0-4350 GCA_043754075.1 Cytophagales bacterium
GTTCCAGGTGCTTGCGGTGGGCGTGCTGGGCCTCATCATCTATGCCACCTACCGGATCCGGATCCAGAATGTCCGATCGGCCAACCAGCGCTTGGCCCGCCAAGTGGCCGACCGCACCCAAGAAATCGCGGCTCAGCGCGATACCGTTGAGCGAGCCTACAACAGCATCAAGGTCATCAGCCAGATCGGTCAGCGGCTCACCTCCGAACTGCACCAAGAAGAGTTGATCGGGACTGCCTTTGCCAGCATCAGCCGTTTGATGGAGGTCTCCATGTTTCGGGTGGGGATTTTGGACCCCGATACCAAGCAGTTGGTTTTCAGTGGTTTTGCCGGCAAACAGGCCATCAAGCCCTATAGCCACAACACCGAATCGGGGGTCAAACGACTGTCGGTCATTTGTTTTCAATTTCAACTGGAAATTTTTATCAACGATTTTGACCGGGAAGCGCCCGAATACATTGGCGATGAATATAAACTATACCAAGTCAATCGGCCCGGATCGGCCATGTATTTGCCATTGAGCATTGATAATCAGGCCGTGGGGGTGTTGACCGTGCAAACCCACCAAAAACATGCCTACACCGAAGAACATTTGAACATCCTGCGGACGCTGGGCATCTACACCGCCATTGCGATCGACAACGCGGTTACCTATGGCAAACTGACCGAGGCCAACCTGACCATTGAACGCCGCAATGAACACATATTGAGCGGTATCCGCTACGCCCAAAAGATTCAACAGGCCATTTTGCCCGACAGCGAAATGATGCAAAAGGCCCTGCCCCAGCATTTTGTTTTTTATCAGGCCAAAGACATCGTTTCGGGTGATTTCTATTGGCATTATCAGGTGGGCCACAAAACCTACGTGGCCGTGGTGGACTGTACCGGCCACGGGGTGCCCGGGGCGTTCATGTCCATTATTGGCAGCAACCTGCTCAACGAGATTGTGGTGCGCAAGGGGATCAGTGAGCCGGCGCAGATTTTGGAAGAACTGCACCTCGGCGTTCGGTTGGCCCTCCAGCAAGACGATAAAACGAATGACGATGGCATGGACGTGGGCCTGTGCCTCATCAAACGGCTGGGGGACGTGACCCTTCTGACATTTGCCGGGGCCAAACGCCCACTTTTCTTGGCCCGCCGCGACAAGGTTGAGATCATCGAGCGCGAATACGATGCCGCCCTGGACCTAAAACCCCAAGTAGGGGTGTCCAAAAAGCCCCCCCAGTTCTCCATCCACGAGTTTAAGGGCAACAAGAAATCGGTTGGGGGACGGCAGAAAGAAACGCGCCGCGTGTATGAGCAACAGGACATCCGAATCGAGAAGGGGGACATCATTTATTTGAGCACCGATGGATTCATCGACCAGAACAACCCCGACAAAGAAAAATACGGCACGCCCCAGCTCAAAGAATTGCTGCACCACCTGGCACCCTGCCCCATGAGCGAGCAACGGGAAAAATTATTGGCCATTTTCCAACAGTACCGGGGGAAAGAAGCCCAACGCGACGATGTGACCCTGATCGGAATCCAGTTGTAGGGGGGGGGGAGGTTGCCCCGGCGGGAGGTGGCGCAGGTAGCGCGCGTGGTGAGTGCGATCATTGGTAAAGGCAAAAAAACAACAGATTTGACCCTAAAATAAAATTTGCCACAAACACAAAAATTGTGTGGCAAATTTTTAAAATGGGCGACGTAAAGGAGTGAAGCGAAGCACTAGGCTTGCCCTGTAGGGCTCGTGCCAAATGGTGAAGCCATATTGCCGCAGCCGAAGTTCCTATTGCGCGGGCCGGGCGTTTTTGAGGGCTTCATAAAATACTTCTTGGATGCCCGTACGGATGTTGAGATCGGAAAGTTTACTGTTGTTGCGGGTTGGGTACACCCGATTGGACAGAAAAACATACAATAGGCCATTGCTCGGATCCATCCACGCGAAAGTACCCGTAAAGCCCGAATGGCCAAAACTCTGTTCTGAGGCACTCGGGGCGGCGTTGGTGCCCCGGCTGCGGTCAAAACCGAGGCCGCGTTGGTTACCTTTTTTGGGATCGTTGGGATCGCAAAATTGGCAACGGGCAAATTCGGTCAAAGTTGCGGCCTGAATGTATTGCTTGCCCCCGTAGCGGCCTTTGTTCAGGTACATTTGCATGAGTTTGGCCAGGTCATTGGCATTGCCAAACAGGCCGGCATGGCCCGAAACCCCCCCAAACAGCGCCGCCCCTTCGTCGTGGACAGTGCCGGTGATCAATTGCCGCCGAAAGAGCGAGTCGTATTCGCTGGGCACGATCCGGCCAACGGGGAATTTGCGCAATGGATTGAAGGTGAGGGTGTTGGCTCCCAGTGGCACATAAAATTGGTCGGCCAGGAAATCCTCAAATTTTTGCCCGCTCAATCGTTTCACCATGCCCGGATAGAGGTAGTAGGACAGGTCGCTGTACACATATTCTTTTTTGCCCGACAGGGGAGACTGCAAAATTTCGGAGATCAGGGAATCTTCCCCAAACTTTTTGTGGATGTAAATCCGATTGGCCACTTGATTGGGATATTTGGGGGAGTAGTCAGGGCTGAACCAGGTCGGCGAGAGTTGGCCTTGGGCATCAGTGCGGGCTTTCCAGAACGGGATCCACGCTTTTAACCCAGCTTGGTGGGTGAGCAGATCGGCAAAGGTCAGGTTGGCCTTGTTGGTGCGGCGGGTGCGCTTGTCGAGTTGGCCCCAGGTATTTTTTACGCTGAACTTGCCCAGATCGGTCAGTTTCATGACTGAGGCCACGGAGGTGGATATTTTTGTCACTGACGCCAGGTCGTACAGGTCATCTGGTTGCACTGGTGCGTTGCCCTCGTAGGTATGCTGGCCGAAAGCCTTGAAATAGAATACCTTGCCATCTTTGGCAGCAAAGACTACTCCCCCCGGGGCAGCGCGTTCCTGCACGCACAGGGCGATCAGGGAGTCGGCTTTTTGCAAAATGCTCCGGTCGAGGCCCAACTCTTCGGGTACCGTATATTTGAAGCGAAAGCTTGGCCCGCCCTTTTGGCTGGCCAATGGCTGGCCCGCGCCTATTGGATAGAAAGGGGCGAGGTTGACGGGGAGTGTGCCCGGCGCGGCCACCCCACCAAACACGGCCTGGGCCGCCAATTCTTGGGTCACTGGGGAGTCTTCATAGGCCAGCAATACGGTTTTGAAACGGTTAACTTGCCCCAACCGGGCGAGGTGATAAGGGCTGGCAAAAAAAACGATGGCCACTTGGGTGCGCCGGGCCAGTTCTTGTACCAAATCGACCGCACCGGGCGATAATCCGCCCAGATCAGTGGGGGAATGGATGCTGATGATCAGGTGCTCAAATTTTTTGAGGGCGCCAATCAAAGAATCTATCCCGGCACTGGTGGGGTTGCCACTGCTGCGAAAGTGGCGCACCCCCGCATAACGGGCCAGCGCGGTCTCAAATTCAGTGGGGTTGCCGCCGAGGGCGAGTGAGGCGATTTCCCCCGGTTGGAGGGTAGCAATCGGCAAAAAATCGGCTTTGTTTTGCAAAAGGGTGAGCGAAGCCTCGGCCAGTTGGCGGCTTCGCCAGACGGCTTGTGGCCGGTGCAAATCTTGCACGAGGTTGCCCGTTTCAACCATTTTGGTGGTGGCCAAACCCATTTTTTCCTTTCGCTCCAATAACTGGCGGCAGGCCAAATCAATTTCCGCTTGGCTGATCGTCCCTTGGGCCAAGGCAGCCTGAACGGCCAGCAGTGCGGCGGGCACATCGGCCGGTAGGAGGAACACCGGTTTGCCCGCTTTGAGGAGTTGGGGAGCTTGATCGGCCCGGGCGGGGGAGGGGAGGTGGTCCGCCACCATGGCCAAGTTCGCAGTTTGCAGGCCATTTTGGTAGGCCAGCAACTTGCGCTGGGATTTTTCGGGCTGGTCGCCCAACAAGATGGGCTGGGCACCGGGCACAAAAATTTGGTGCAAGCCCACCCGGCGGCATTGCCAAGCCACTTCACTGCCCAACTGGTTTAGCAATTCATCTTGGACAATAGCGCCCAGGGCCAATGGGGCGGGCACGGGCACGGCACCCGCCAAGCCGAAGCCCGGCCCAATCTGGGCGGACAGCCACAGCGGGACGGGGGATTGCTCCTGCCAGCGATTGGTGCGCTGGACTTGACCAATGGGATCGTTGAAGCGCAAAGAAATGCCCCCAACTGTATATTTGGTCAGCATGGCAATCAGTTGGGAATCGTCAGTGGTTTCAGTGGGCAAAGCCACCATAAACAACTGGCCGATGCGCTGGGCCGGGCTGAGGGTGGCCAAGGTCGAGTCTGCCCAACTGTTCAATGGGGTGGTTAAGCTTACTGAACGATCGGCTAAAGCGGACAAAG